>JANTGZ010000110.1 GCA_024762675.1 Thermodesulfobacteriota bacterium
GACGATAGCTGTCGTAGGCGAATCGGGCATTGCCCGAGCCCTCGATGAGGCCTGCGACAGTTTTGTCGTTTAAGCCCAAATTAAGTACCGTATCCATCATCCCGGGCATTGAAACTCGGGCCCCGGAGCGAACCGAAAAGAGTAACGGGTTGGATTCGCTGCCAAAACCCTTGGTCATGGTCTTTTCGGTTTTAGCCATCGCCTGGCGAACTTGCTCTTCCAGGCCTTCGGGGTATTGGCGCTGGTTTTCATAAAAAGCGACACAGGCAGAGGTGGTGATTGTGAATCCCGGAGGTACGGGTACGCCGATCTTGATCATTTCGGCGAGATTGGCACCTTTGCCGCCGAGCAAGTTTTTCATCCCGGCATCACCTTCAGTATAGTCGCCGCCGAAGCTGTAGACATATTGTTCGCTCATCAGGTTTCTCCTTGAAATTTAAAGTTTGGCAAAATCGGCGATCTTTTTAAAATCGGCTGCGATTCCCTGCAGTAGAGCCAGGCGGTTTTCACGTACTGCCTGATCATCGACCATGACCATGATCTCGTCAAAAAAGGTGTCGACGCTACTTTTTAGTTCAGCGACTGTGCTGAAAGCCTGGTCATAATCTTCATTGGCAAGGCCATCATCCAGACGCTTGGCAACTTTTTGCCAGGCCAGATAGAGATCAGCTTCAGCGCCTTCCATCAGGTTCTCCGGAATCAGTTTGTAGATCTCTT
This sequence comes from Thermodesulfobacteriota bacterium, assembly GCA_024762675.1. GTDB lineage: Bacteria > Desulfobacterota > Anaeroferrophillalia > Anaeroferrophillales > Tharpellaceae > Tharpella. Next base: position 718 of record JANTGZ010000110.1, read on the forward strand.
TCTCCTTGCGGGTGATATTCATGATCCGTTTGAAAGCGGTCAAGAGATCGGCAAAATCGTCACGATGGCGAAAACGGTCGAGAGCGCTGATTCGTTTATGAGAGATGACGATATCATCAAACCCTGTGGCCAGAACTGCTTCAATGACACCGGCCGGAATGCCGGCGGCAGTCAGGCTGTGAAAGAAACGGCCTTTGATGAACTCAAGAACTTCAGCCGTGACGGTTTCGATTGGATGTTCGATCTTTGCTTGCAGGAGTTTTAGGGCTTGTTCTATAAGATCTTTTAAAGGAAGGCGGTAGTTGCGGTCTAAACAGATATTTATAATCCCTAAAACCTGGCGTCGCAGGGCGTAAGGATCGGCACTGCCGGTCGGTTGCAGGCCAACGCCGAAGCAACCGGCGATGGTATCGATCTTGTCAGCGAGGCCGACAATCGCGCCACAGTCATTGCTAGGTAGGGTGCCGCCGGCCCCGGTCGGCATATAGTGTTCATGGATGCCAATCGCAATATCATCAGCTTCTCCTGCGGCCCGGGCATATTCACGGCCCATGATTCCCTGTAGATCTGAGAACTCGCAGACCATATTACTTTCAAGGTCGGCTTTGCAGAGGAAAGCCGTACGGCTGACCGCCTCTTTTTGGGCCGGGCAGAGTTTCTCAGCCATTTTTTCAGCCAAGCTACGAAAACGCTCGACTTTTTCGTATGAGGTTCCGAGTTTAGCTTGAAAGACAACGTTGCGTAAACGCTCGACAAAATCTGCAAGCGAAACCTTGAGGTCTTCACGGTAGAAAAAGCTAGCATCATTGAGGCGAGCCAGAAGGACTCTCTGGTTGCCCTTGACGACGACTTCGGGATCGCGGGCAACAGTGTTGTTGACGGTAATGAAATTGGCCATCAGTTTACCTTTTTGGTCACGCAGGCAGAAATATTTCTGATGGTGGCGCATTACCGTAATCAAAACTTCTTCCGGCAGTTCGAGAAAGTTTTTATCAAAAGAGCCGACAATTGCATGGGGATATTCGACAATATTGGTGACCGTCTCCAGAAGTTCCGGATCCTCAATGATGGTGCCGTCCAGCTGCTTTTCAATCGCTGCAAGCTGGCTTTGGATCATCTGCTTACGCTCTTTTTGGTCGACAATAACTTTGGCCTTACGGCAGGTCTCAATGTAATCAGCCGGTTGTTTGACAGTGAATTTCTCCGGCGCCATAAAACGGTGGCCACAAGATGTTGTGCTGCTACTGATGCCGGCACAGTCGAAAGCGATAGCCTGATTGCCATAGAGGGCCACAAGCCAATGGATGGGGCGGGCAAAACGAGCATCGAGATCATGCCAGCGCATCGATTTACGGAAAGGAATATTCATAATGTAGGAGGGTAGGGCTTCAGCCAGAAGTTTTGTGGTCTTTTCTCCGGTCTCTCTTTTGCGGGCGCAAACATACTCACCTTTTTCGGTGCTGACCACCTCAAGCTCTTCCGGTTTGACCCCCTGCCCACGTGCAAAGCCGAGTCCGGCCTTACTTGGTTGGCCATCTTCGGTAAAAGCGATTCTTTTGGCCGGCCCCATATTTTCAACCACGCGGTCTTCTTGGCCGGGGGCCAGGTCGGCTACTGTCAGGGTAAGACGCCTCGGGGTTGCCATTATTTTGATTTCGCCATGATCAAGGCGTAAGTGGGTAAGCAATTTTTGCGCTTCGGTTTTCATGTCGCCGAAAGCTTTGCTTAAAAAACCGGCCGGGATCTCTTCGGTGCCGATCTCAATGAGGAGGTCTTGTGTCATATTCTCTACCTGTCCGGCCGCTGCCGGGAATCTATTTTAATAAAAATGGTCAAAATGTTTTTCACCACGAAGGCACGAAGAGTACGAAGAAAGGCATTTTGTAACTTCGTGACCTTCGTGCCTTCGTGGTGAATATAAAAAACGTCGGTTTAGTGCTGGTTTCTCAGGATTAGATGCAGGAGATTTATTCTGCCAACAGTTTTTTTAGTTTGCTCTCCAGTTTATTGCCGATTTCAGCATTGAAACCCACAACCTTGAACTCAATGGAAGATTTTTTACTGAGCAGGATCATAGTTGGCAGGGAGGTGATGTTTCCCAGATCCTTGGTGATCGAGTTGTTGGTGCCAATGGCAACCGGGTAAGGGATACGGTTGCGTTTGACAAAATCTTCAACATCGGTGCGGTCACCCTGATCAAGACTTACTCCGATCACTTCCAACCCCTGATCCTTATAAGTATTATATAGCGTTACAAGGTGCGGGATTGCCGCTCTGCAGGGGGCGCACCAAGTAGCCCAAAAATCGAGAACTACTACTTTGCCTTTGAGGTTATCTCTGGTAAGGGGGGTGCCATCAAGAGAAGTCAGGGAAAAATTGGGCACCACTTTCGGTACTTTGGCTTTTTTTGGGCCACTGTCACAGCCGATGAGCATGGAGACGATAAGAAGAACCAGACAAGCTGCAATCAATCTGTAAGATGGTGCTTTACGAGTAAAAAGCCTGATCATAATTTTTCGCTCCCGGATAAAGAGTCGTTGTCAGCAAACCTATCCCAATGAAAAATGGTTTGAGTTGCCATTACTTTGTTTCTCTTGGTGTGAAGTCGATCGTTTTATTCAGACCCCGGCCAGCATCTTTTCCAAGTTATCCTTGGAGGTCATACCCACAACCTTGTCAATCTCTTTGCCTTGGTTAAAGAGAATTAATGTCGGAATGCCGCGAACCCCATATTTGGCCGGAGTTTTTGGATTTTCATCAACGTTTAGCTTGACGACCTTGAGCTTGTCGCTGTTTTCTCCTGCAAACTCATCTAGAATTGGTGTCATAGCTGCGCAGGGACCGCACCAAGTGGCAAAAAAGTCGATCAGAACAGGAGTATCCGATTTTTCAAGTAACTCGGCAAAACTTTCATCGGTAACCTGCGTAATATTGTCTGACATTTTTTTCATCTCCTAATTGTTTTGTTTAAAATTTTATCTTATTTGAAAAAAACGGGTAATTTTTAATGATCCCGGTTCAGCACATAGTCGGTTATAAAGTGCAGAGCTTCCCTTTCCGGTGATTGAGGAATTTCATTTAATATTGCATGCGCTCTTTTCAGGTAACTTTTAGCCTTGTGGTTTGTATACTCAAGGCTTTGGTAGCGTTTAATTAGTTCGTGGACGAAATCAAAATCCTGGGGACTGACATAATCGGCAGTAATTATCTCCTCAATCCGTTTCTTTTCATCGGGTCGGGCTTGTTGCAGGGTGTGAATCAGAGGGAGAGTGACTTTGCCCTCTTCCAGATCTATGCCGATGGTTTTGCCCAAATCCTCTTCGCAGGAGCTGTAATCTAAGATGTCGTCAATCATCTGAAAAGCGATTCCCAGACAGAATCCGAACTCCTTCATTTGCTCTTGAAGGTCCGCCCCGGTTTCGGCAATAATGGCTCCGGTTTCGCAGGCTGTCGCCATTAAGATAGCAGTTTTGCCATCAATTATTTTAATGTAATCATCTTCTGTGGTGGTTACGTCGGCGGTCTTCATGAGCTCAAGGATCTCACCTTCAGCCAGTCTTCTGGTTGCTGTGGATAGCGATTTAAGGGTTGCTAATGAACCTTGGTCAACGGCCAGGTCAAAAGCCATTGCAAAGAGGAAGTCACCAACCAAAACCGAAGCTTCATTGCCCCAGATAGTGTTGGCGGCAGCCAGGCCGCGGCGCATGTCAGCTTCATCGACGACATCGTCATGAAGTAAAGTGGCGGTGTGGATGAATTCAATAACGGCAGCCAGCAAAGTTCCGGTTTTGCGATTGCCGCCGAGCATGCCGCAGGTCAGGATTAGCAGAGCTGGGCGCAGACGTTTGCCGCCACTTAAAATGATATGCTCACCGATTTTCGGGATCAGGGCAATATCCGATCCCAGATAGTGGGAGAAAGCGGCTTCGGTCTCTTTGAGCTCATCTTCTATGAGCGCAAAAACCTGATTGATATGGGTTAAAGATGACATGTGCAGGAGGGGTTTATCTCACTATATAAAAGATTACGGGTTAGTTGTGCGCAAGTCCTGTTTCTGGTGACCACTTTTAGTGGTTGTCAGGAACTGTTACCTATAGCGTAAAAGAACGAGGCTGTCAAAAAAAAATTCTCTTTTTGCGAAGCTCTTTATGCTCAAGGGGTTAGGTTGATCAGGTTAAATCGTTAGAGGGTTTTCGATGATGATGCCTGGGGCACCGTTCTTGCGGGCGGCAAGAAGCAGCATTCCGGCTCTGTCGGAGTTGTTTGGGTGGATGAATTGGAGATTTTTGGGTTCAAGTTTTACGCCCTTCAGATGGGTTATGAGTTCGACCAGTCGCTCCGCCGGGAAAATGAGAATAAATAGACCCGTGTTGCTAAGGAAGAATGCAGCGGCTTTGGTCAGGCTCTCAAGATCGCCCGCAATTTCATGGCGGGCGAGACGTTTTTGTGGGCAATTATTAAGACGTCCGCCGTTCGCCGGATAGTAAGGGGGGTTGCAGACGACAACTTGGAAGTGTCCGGCAAAGTCGGCTTTTTTATTTAAATCGCGGTAGTCAGAAGTGATGATCTCTATCCGAGCACTTAGTCCATTATGCTTGACATTGTTGGTCGCCAGCGCCGCCAGATCTTTCTGAATCTCGATGCCTGTAAAACTGGCCCTTGGAAACTCGCGGGCCAGAAGCAGCGGCAGGATGCCGACTCCGGTGCCCAGGTCAAGCTGTTTGCCACTCAGAAGGTTCCGCCATTGATCGCGGTGATCGTTGATGAACCGGGTCAGGAGAAATGGGTCCTGGTTGTAGCGATAACCGTTTTCGGGTTGCTCTATTTCGAGATCATAACCGGGTGGTTTCTCAATCGTGCTGGGTGGCTTAAGATCGTTTTGTGGTATTTGTTCCATGTCTTAATCGAGACGGTTGAGAAGTAATCCTGTAGCTAGTTTGGGGAAGAAAAAAGTCGACTTCTGCGGCATCTTTTCGCCTTGTTGTGCAACCTCTCTCACCTGTTCGATTTTGGTTGCTTTGAGTAGTACGGCAATTTGGGCTTCACCAGTGCGGACGGCGTTAACGGCGGTGGCGGCATCCTGGGTGTAGCGGGTGTAGCGTTGCTGTTCCATGTCGGTGGCGCTGATTCCCATAATATGACCGAAGACCAGCTGTTGGAGAACCGAAACATCGAGGGCTGCCAGAGCCTTCGGCAGCTGACTGAGAATCTCGGTCGCGGCCTCCTTTTTAAGGGTCAGCAGTAGTGGTTGGGTAAGGTTTTCGGCAAGAATTATAAAACTTGGGTGGTCGCCGCTTTTTTGCAGTTCCTCGAGCAGTTCCGGAACTCGGTCGTCTCCGGCTTCGCACTTGTCGATGGTGAAGTATGCTGAGAGCCGACTCTCCAGTTCGGCTGCATCAGGGGCTGGAAAATTTGAGAGCAGGCGATGCGTTGGCAAGATCGCCAGGCCTGGACTCGACATGCTGGAGAAATAGCTCATGACGTAATCCCAAGGCTGGTTTCCTTCTGTAGATGAATCGGCAGCTGTTCTCTCCTGCTGGTACAAGAGGGCGGTTTCGTAGCGGTGGTGGCCGTCGGCGATAAAGATTTCTCGGTCCTTGAGGTGAGCCTGGGCTGCGGCAATGGCTTTAGGGTCAGTGATTCGCCAGAGGCGACGGGTGATGCCGCCCTCGGTGAAAGTGAGCATCGGTTCGGGCTGTCGGGCTTTGCTTAAGGTCTCTTCAACTATATTCTCTTGGTCCTCGTAAAGGGTGAATATTTGACTGAAGTTGGCCCGGCAGTGGCGGGTCAGCTCAAGGCGGTCCTCTTTGGGCGCGCGCATCGTCTTTTCGTGTGGGCGGACGGCATTTTTCTCCCCTTCAAGTTTTAATCGGCCGATAAAGCCGCGGCGGCAATAATGTTTTCCGACCGCTTCAAACTCTTCCTCAAGGTCGTAGAGCGCTGGCTGCGGGTCGCTGACTAATACTTCTTTGGAAAGCCATTGTGCAAAAGTCGAAGCCGCTTCTTTGAACTCGCTTTGCGGCCGGCTGCCGCCCATCTCCTGGGCGGCTTTACCGAGAATTAGGCGGATGATGTTGTAGGGGCTGTTGGCCAGAAGTTTGGTTTTGCCGGGCCCAGTGATGACGTCGTAAGGTGGTGCCGTGACATTTGCCATGTCATCTATAATTTTGGGGTTGTAGTAGGTTCCTTTGAATGCTTCAATTTGAGGCATGGATGCTCTCCTGAATTGTTTGACTTGAAAATGGTGAAAAAATCTGTAACCTGAATTTAGTAAAATAAATTTTGTAGTTGACAGTCTTCATGTACCAGTGTTGCTTGCGACTGACGACTGCATAAATTAGCCGGCAAAAATGTCTAAGGCAGCGACTATGAAAAGGGTGACGCTTATGTAGCCGTTAACTGTAAAAAAGGCAGTATCGACCTTTGTCAGATCAGTTGGGCTTAAAATCTCATGTTCGTAATGTAGCAGAGCGGCAACCGCCAGTAAAGCCAGAAGGAAGAGCCAGCCTAAAGAAGGTGAGGCCAGGTAGACAAAAAAGAGGGCTCCGAGCATTCCTAAATGCAGTTTGCGGGCCAGGGTCAAGGTCTGCTCGATGCCGATGGTCACAGGGATAGAGTGAAGCCCTTCTTGTTTGTCGAATTCGATATCTTGTAAAGAGTAGAGCAGGTCAAAACCGCTGACCCAGCAGCCCACTGCAAAACCTAAGATCAGCGGCGTTAGAGCCAGGGATCCGGTAATTGCGATCCAGGCTCCTATCGGGGCCAGGCCGAGGCAGCATCCGAGGACATAATGGGTATAGATAGTAAAACGTTTGGCCACTGAATAGGCAGTCAGCAGCATGATGACGTAAGGTGCCAGGTGCAGGCAGAAGGAGTTGAGCATGCCGGCCGCAAAGATAAAGATCAAATAACTTGCTAAGGTTAGTATCAGGGCTTGTTTAGTGCCGATCAGGCCAGCCGGCAGGGCGCGGTCTCTAGTGCGGGGGTTGCGGGCGTCGATTTTGGCATCAAGCAGGCGGTTGGCGCCCATGGCTCCGGTGCGGGCTCCGGCCATGGCGATGATTATCCATAATATTTTCCATAGTGAGGGTAGGCCGTCTGCTGCCAGCAGCGCCGCCAGCAGGGCAAAAGGCAGGGCGAAAACAGTATGAGAAAACTTGACCATTTCAAGAAAAGTGCGTATCCGTGGTTGGGGCTTTGGTTTTATTTCCATGCTTTAAATACCTTGCTTATGACGTTTTAAAAGGTAATAGTTTCAGGTTTGCAGTTTTGTACCCTGAATCGGGCACCCCATTACTCTATTTGTGGTGATCATGCAAGGGATGTTTTGATTTTGGTTTTGTCGGAATAAGGAGGATTTTGTATGGTTGGGTTGGCTATTTCGATGGGGGATCCGGCAGGGATTGGTCCCGAGGTGACGGTACGCGCGCTTTTACGGATGAGTGAGAACTTACGCAGAGAGGTTGTGGTGCTCGGCGAGGCTGCCTGGTTGCAGCGGGTCGCTGTGGCGATTGGTGAGGCGGCGCAATCTCTATTTTTTGTTGAAAGCGCGCCGGGCACTGAG
>JANTGZ010000111.1 GCA_024762675.1 Thermodesulfobacteriota bacterium
TCATCATAAAAATTGATACACCTTGACAGAGAATAAGCCCGGGTGTTAGAAATTGTCATGCAAATCAACATCGGATTAATCTATTCGTTCTCCACCCAGGTGGAGATGGCCAAAATAGTTATCGAGAAATTCCAGAATAGACCGGAACTGTTTTTCGGTTACGGTATTCTTGATGATGCCATCCCGGTAGCTAAAAAAATGGTTACTGATGGGGCCGAAGCCATTATCGCCATGGGGGGAACGGCCAAAGTCCTTGAAGAGCATGTCTCGGTGCCGGTCATCCCCATTCGAGTCGGCATTTTAGACATTATCAAAGCGGTGGAAATCGCTAAAAATTTCTCCCCTAAGATCGCTATCACCTCGGAGATTCCGGTTAAAGGAATCGACCTCATCGAAAAACTTTACAATGTAACTGTAAAACAAATAATTTTTACTGATAAAAATGATTTTCTCTACGGCTTGACCAAAGCTGTCCATGACGGATGCGAAGTCATTATCGGCAAGAGCAAACTTGCGGTTGAGTTGGCTGAGCAATATGGCGCCAAAGGTGTTCTGGTTACCTATGACACCGATATTTTAAGCGAAGCCCTACACGAATCCATGCGTATGGCAATCCTGCGGAGAAGGGAAAAAGAGCAATATATCTTATTGGAAACCATTTTCGACAACCTTTCCGAAGGCATCATTGTTATTGACAAGAACGCCATTATCACCCGTTTCAATCTGGCAGCTTCCCATATTCTCAAACGCTTGCCCAAGGAGATGATCGGCTCCCGAATCAATGACCATTTTGCGGCTTTAAAAATGGAAGCCGTCCTGCAGGAAAAAGTAACCTTCAACAATGAGCTTGTCGCCATAGGTGATCTGCAGATATTGGTTAAAAACACCCCGATTGTCTTGGATGATAAAATCATCGGCGTGGTCAGCACTTTCCGACAGACTTCGGAAATCCAGAAAATGGATAGCAAAATCAGGAAAGCTTTACGAAAAAAAGGGTTCAAGGCCCAATATACGATCAATCATTTCGCGGCCAAAAGCCCCCGCATGAAGGACATCATCAGGGAAGCTCAACAGTATGCCCAAGTTGATCTGACAATATTGCTGATAGGTGAAACCGGCACCGGCAAAGAGGTTTTAGCTCAATCAATTCATAATCTCAGCCCTCGATTCCGGGGCCCATTTGTAGCGATCAATTGCAGCGTTCTGCCGGACAATCTTCTCGAAAGCGAACTTTTCGGGTATGAAGAAGGGGCCTTTACCGGGGCTCGCAAGGGAGGCAAGCCCGGGCTTTTTGAGCTGGCCCAGCACGGTACCATTCTACTGGACGAAATAAATACCATTCCTTTAAACCTGCAAGCAAAATTACTCAGGGTACTGCAGGAGCGAGAGGTGATGAGAGTTGGCGGAGCTCAAATCATCCCCATTGATGTCAAAATAATTGCTGCCGCCAACCAGGACATCTTTCGAGATCTTGAAGGAAAACGCTTCCGACCTGACCTCTACTATAGACTTAACCAACTCTGCATCAACTTGCCCCGGTTGCAGGATAGAAAGGAGGATATTCCAGAGCTCGCCCAAGTGATCTTCAACGATCTTTGCAGAAAATTCTCTAAAAAGCCATTCCCTCTACCGCCATCATGTATTAAGCGTCTGCAAAAAATTCCCTGGCATGGAAATGTCCGAGAGCTGCAGAATTTTTTGGGCAGGTTGGCACTTTTATGTGAAAACGAGATAGAAATATCTGAGAACATTGATAAAATCATTGTTGAAGAGCAACATCATTACCACGCCAGCCGGACATCAACCCTAGACAATACACAGAAGATCGACCACTGCAAGTCAACTTCATTGATGGAACAGGAAAAGACGATTATTCTGCACACTCTCAATGAGTGTCACAACAATATCAGTGAAGCCGCCCGCCGACTGAATATCAGCCGAACAACGCTCTATCGTAAAATAAGTAAGCTACAGTTGCCAAACAGGCCCCCAAGCCGCGTGTAAGAGATATTTTGCCGGCAACCCCTCCATGTGTAGCGCACTAAAACGATACAACTGTTCAATAAATATACACTACTAGTCACGCCGCCCCGGCACACCCCCCATTTTAAAACACTCCTCCCCTACCTGGATAACACAGAAAAACACCACAGTCTACGCTGCTTTATCATTTACTGCCAGTAAAGCTGAAAAGACCACTCTTGTGGTATGGTGTTTGCTGATTTACAGTGCAAAACTGTGTTTCTATTACAAAAGAAACGGGCAGAAAACCCAAAAGTAAAGGAGAAGAGTGATGAAGAAAAGCAAAATTTTGTGGCTGTTAGCAGTGCTGTTTGTTGCCGGCATACTCTGTACCGCCCATGCCGCAGAGAAAGCGGAGGCACCAAAAGCGGCAGAACCGGCAAGCATCAGTTTCGACCTATGCCCTTCGGTCCAGGTTACCAACATCTCCTATTATATGAAAAAGTACAAAGGGGCACCGAGACTCCATTTCGATGTCAAAATCAAGAACATCTCAACAGAAGACAAAAGATTTCGCCTCGCCATCTTCCTTCCGGACGGGGTTGCCGGCGGCGGATTCTACCCTCGCAAAGGGAAACCCCCAGTCGTCAAGGCCGGAGAGGAGCTGAGCCGAACCTTCCCCATGTATTTCCATGAGTTGCCCAACGAATACACAATCATGGTACAGGAGCTCTAGATATTCCGCTAATGCGGGAACTTATCCCGCAACCCAAAGGATTCTTATCTGCCCGCAAATAAGTGCTCTTATCAGACCATTTTCTGATAATTAAATCTTGTTTTTTTGTGCAGAAAATAATCTGTAAGACACTAATTGAAAAACGCACACTCTTACAATAATCACAAAAGGACAAGGAGTCTATCCATGAAAAAGACAGCTCTTATTTTTATAGTTGCCTTCTGCTTTTCCATCTTCCTGGCGCAGCCGCAACCGGCCAGCGCTCGCATGAAGTTTATCTCGTTCGGTACAGGCAGCCCGGCCGGCACCTACTATTTTCTTGGCGCCGGCTTTGCCAGCATTATCAACAAACAAGTTCCCGGGGTTCGCGTAACCGCCGAATCCACCGCCGCCTCCCTTGAAAATGCCACCCTGATCAGCCGAGGCAAAATGGATATGGGTTTGGCCGCCATGGGGACCTTGACCAAACTCAAAGCCAGAGGCGTTGATGTATCTTCTCTCAAACTGATCGCAATCGGACACACCAGCGATACCCACTGGATCGTCAGAAAAGATTCACCAATCAAAACAATTGCTGATTTTAAAGGCAAACGGATTGGCGTCGGACCTGCCGGCAGCGGCACCCTCAAACTGTTCTCACAAGAGGCCCTGGAAAAAGGTTGGGGCCTTACTTTTGATGATTTCAAACCCAAATACATCTCCTTTTCCGAAATTATAACCGGTATCAGAGACAACACCATTGACGCCGGCAACATTTCTGCCGGCATGCCGGTAGCAGCTATCATGGAACTGGCGCGAGACATCCCTCTCCGCCTTATAGAAACTTCCGATGCTGATTACGAAAGACTGCACAAAGGTAATCCCATTTTCCAACTCAAAGTCATCCCGGCTAAAACCTACAAAGGGATTGATCAGGACGTGCAGACCTACAGCCTGCCACAGATGTGGCTCTGCAGTGCCTCCATGTCGGAAGAGCTGGTTTACCAGATCGTCAAAGCTGTTTATGACAATGACAAACAGAGAAATGCTATCCATCCTATGGCCAAAATGTATACCGTGGAAAATGCTTTTTTCGGCTCCCAGTCCGTCCCCACCAACTTCCATCCCGGAGCCATCAAATATTACAAAGAAAAAGGTGTCTGGAAAACAAAAGGCAAGAAGTAATGACGGGAAACAGCGAGAAGAGATCAGTGACCAGCTTCATCACTCGTTGGCTGGCAATCGGCTTAAGCCTGTTTCATCTCTATACCGGGGTGTTTCAGTTAACCGCCATGAATCAACGGGTGCCACATGTTGTCATCGGCACGGTTCTCATTTTCCTGGTTTACCCTTTTCGTAAAAGTGGGGCAGTGGAAAAACCCGGCCTCTTCTCTAAGGTCTTCGCCGGAGTCGTAGTCGCCATTGGCCTCTATGTCCTGCTTAACTGGTTTAAAAAGGTTGGGGCAGCTGGTTGCGAACTGCCCCAGTACGAACTGATTATGGGGGCTGCCTTGATCATTCTTTTGATCGAGGCAGCCCGGCGGGCGGTGGGCTGGGCCTTCCCTCTGGTTGCCATGGCAATACTATTCTATGCCCGTTTCGGAGAATTACTGCCAGACATTCTGGCCCACAAGGATTATGAGTGGGAACGTATTATTAGCAGCATGTTCATCACCACCGACGGCATCTTCGGCATGCTTGCCGGCATCTCTGCAACCTTTATTTTCCTTTTTATTCTCTTTGGCGCCATGCTGCGTGAAGCCGGCGGCGGTGATTTTTTTATCGATCTTGCCTACGGATTTTTAGGCCACGTCCGGGGCGGCCCGGCCAAGGTGGCGGTGGTCGCCAGTTCCATGTTCGGCATGCTCTCTGGAAGCGGCACGGCCAACGTTGCCGGTACCGGCCAGATCACAATTCCACTAATGAAAAAAACCGGCTACTCCCCGACCTTCGCCGGAGCTGTGGAAACAGTTGCCAGTGCTGGAGGCTTGCTGATGCCGCCAATTATGGGCAGCGCCGTTTTCATCATCATGGAGAATTTAGGGGTCGGCTACTTTGCCATTATCAAAGCTGCCAGCCTCACCGCCATACTCTACTACCTGGGACTCTTCATTATGATCGATCTCGAAGCCCAGAAGACCGGTCTCAAGGGAGTTCCCAAAACTGATATCCCGCCACTTAGAAAAACCTTGAAAGAGGGGTGGCATTTTCTCATCCCAGTAGCCGTCCTGATCTATTTTATCGTTTTTGCCAAAACCTCGGTAACCCGGGCCGCATTCTGGGCCAACATCAGTATCTTCATCGCGACCAGTATCCGTCCGGGAAAACGGATGACCGGCAAACAAATACTAAACGGATTAGAAAAGGGAGCCTACACAGCCCTGCCGGTGATCGCCATTTTGGCCCTGGCCGGAGTGGTGGTCGGCATGGTCACCCTTACCGGCCTGGGCTTGATGATGTCATCCATCCTCATCGAGCTGGCCCACGGCAACCTGATGTTATTGCTATTTTTTACTATGCTGGCCTCGATTCTTCTGGGCATGGGCGTCCCCCCGGTAGCAGCCTATATCGTTTTAGCGATCCTGGTGGTACCAGCCCTGGTTGATATGGGCGTTTATCCATTGGCAGCCCACCTTTACGTCTTCTATTTTTCGATCGTTGCCGGAATCACACCACCTATGGCTCCCGATGCTTTTATCGCCGCCGGCATCTCGGGGGCTCCGATGATGAAAACGGCTTTGACTGCCTGCCGACTGGCCATAACTATTTTTATCCTTCCCTATATTTTTGTCTACAACAACGCTTTGCTTTTCATCGGCTCCTGGTGGGAGATTGCCTGGAGCGCTTTTTGCGCCCTCATCGCTGTCTATGCACTATCGGTCTGTGTGCAAAATTATCTCGAAGGCATTTTACCGATAGTTTCCCGTTTTCTCCTGGCCGCTTCCTGCCTCTGCCTGGCCATTCCCCATTACCAGTTTAATGCAGCAGGCATAGTGATGGTTACAATCATTATTTTATGGCAGTTCCAAAGAGTGCCGCTGTTGCAGAAAGCCAGGAGTTCAAAGAGTTAATTATGTCGATAAACCAGAAGCTCTCAGCCTACATCAAACAATCCTCATACGATGACCTGCCACCGCAAGTTGTAGAAAAGGCAAAATATCTGATTTTAGACACACTTGGAGTTGGTCTCGCGGGCTGGCAGGCCCCCGGTTGTCGAGAAGTAACTCAGATTATCCCAACATGGAGCCAAAGAGATCCGCAGGGAGCCACCATCATTGCTCACAATTTGAAAACGGGACCTGGAGATGCTGCCTTTGCCAACTCCACCATGATGCATGCTCTCGATTTTGATGACACCTTAGATAGTTCCGCTCTCCATACCATGGTTTCTGTTTTCCCTGCAGCCCTGGCATTAGGGGAGGTTTCAGGCGTTTCCGGCCGACAACTGCTTAACGCGACAATTTTAGGGATTGATATTATCTGTCGCCTGGCAAATGCAGTAACTACCCCTTTATCCTGGATCAGAACTGCGACTTGCGGCAGCTTCGGGGCCGCAGCTGCGGCCGCAAAAATCCTTGATTTGCCGCTGGAACAGATTCAGGATACCTTAGGCATTGTCTACAGCCAGACGGCAGGCAACGCCCAGTGCCTGGTGGATGGCAGCCTGGTGAAACGAATGCAACCAGCCTTTGCCGCCCGAGCCGGGGTCTTCAGTGCTCTACTGGCCCAAACCGGGATAACCGGTGCCAGTTCTCCCTTCACGGGTCAATACGGGTTCTTCAATCTTTATGAAGGGGGAAAAGCTAAAACAGAAAAGGTCACCAAAGCCCTGGGCCAGCACTTCGGCCTCATGGATTTGAGCCTTAAGCCCTACCCCTCGTGCAGAATGACCCATGGAGCCATCGATGCGGCACTGGCTTTGCAAAAATCTCACTCAATCAAAAGCAGTGAAATCAAACAGGTAACCGTTAACACCTCAACCATGGTTGCCGAGATGGTCGGCAACCCCTTTAAACTTCGTACAGACCCCCAGGTTGATGCCCAGTTCAGCATCCCCTACACCGTAGCCGTGGCTTTAAAGCGGGGCAAACCCCGATTAGAAGATTTCAGCAAAGAGCTGATCAGCGATCCCGAAACTCTGGAGCTTGTCAAAAAAATCAGCGTCATCCCGACTACAAACCTCCACGACAATGATATCAGTTCGGTCTCCATAGCTATCACAACACAAGGTGAAAAAATCTACACGCTCAGCCAGGATCATCTACTCGGCAGTCCAGCCGCGCCGATGAGTGCCGACGCATGTCTAGATAAATTTAATGATTGCATAAGCTTTAGCGGAAGGGATGATATAAGCCGTAAATCGCCGGAAATTGTCGATTTGGTTTTGCATCTGGAGGAAGTCGACAATCTGCAACAACTAACCACTCTTTTATAATAGATTCCGTGGAGTAATCGATGACAGAAACCAGCAACACCGAAGAGCTGCAACAACAACTCGTGACCACCCTGGAAGGGATCGTCGGCAGCAAATATCTGTCGGTTTCTATTTTTGAACGAATAAAGAGCTCTCTCGACATCTTCCCCTACGAAAAAAAGAGGGGCTCTCTGCCCCTGGCCGTGGCCATGCCGAAAGATAAAAATGAGATTGCCGCTATTGTTAAATATGCCAACCGGGAACAGATTCCGATCTATGTCCGGGGTTCTGGAACTTCCTTTACCGGGGCTGCCAGATATCCGGAACCCGGTATCGTCATCAACACCCGGCGGCTGCAGGACTTCCGTATCGATGCAGAAAATAACTATTTTGAATGCGGCCCCGGCTGTACCTGTAACGAAATTGCTGAAAAACTCAGCAAAGAGGGTTATTTTCTCCCCTTTGCCCCCGGCAGCAAGCTCATCGCCAGCATTGGAGGACTGGTCTCCAATAACACCAGCGCCCATATCATCGATGCCAGTATCGGTAAACCGGGAGACTACATCTTATCTGTTGAAGCGGTATTGCCGACAGGTGAACTTCTGGAAACGGGAACCACCGGCCTCCGGCGGCCGGCCGGTAATGACCTGACCAAGTTTTTTGTCGGCGGGGATGGCCTCTTCGGGATCATCACCAATATACGTATGCGTCTGGTGCCCGATTTCCATCGTTCATTCGGCCTGATCATCTATAAAGATCTAGAATCTCTGGCTCGCAGCGTCCAACAATTTTATTACGATCGTTGTCCCGCGCCCCTCTTTATGGAATTCATGGACGAAAAGACCGCCAATATCGGTTTTGACCTGAAGGGTCTGCCACGTCCCGGCGGCCCGGTGATCATGTTTGTTTCAATTGGTCATACCCCGGAACAGGCTGAATGGGCTGCTGATCAGATCGTTGCCTCCATGGCTAAGGAAAAACCTCTGGTAGCGGAAAAAATCACCGACCTTGAGAGGTGGGAAACCCTCTGGACAACCCGCGAAGTCATCGGCTCTTACCTGATGCAGTCGACCGGAGATCAGTGGATTTCCGCCGAGGTGGTTGCCAACCTCAAGGGTTTGGAAACCTGTATGGAGGAGGTCGTCAATT
>JANTGZ010000112.1 GCA_024762675.1 Thermodesulfobacteriota bacterium
AATATTCCAGTCCCCGCAAGACCCGAAGCTTTCCGTCCTCACTTCGCAATGAGTTTGGCTTTAGTGGTTATTACAAGTCTAACCGACGAAAAGCCTCGCGTCAATAGGACGAATGTATGAAAAAAGTATGAATTTTATCTGTTCAAAATTCAGTAGACCGCCAATTACCAAAGTTTGCTGCCAAAACAAGCAGATCAATCATGTCCACATCGCCATCCTGATCAAAATCAGCAACGCAGAAACTCCCTTCACCGCAATCTGGATGATCAAAATCAGCGGCCCATAAGGCTAGATCAAGACCGTCTACATCTTGGTCCGAATCACAATCACCGGGAGTCGAATCGGCAATGGTTACAGCATAGGCATTGATGGTAAAATTCCAGGATTGATCGTTCCATTCGGTCTGGAAAGCATTATAGGCATCATAATCGAGGAAATCCCGCCACTGGCCGACAGCATCCCGATAAAAACTTTCACCAGCTAAGGCTTTGGAATAAACATCATAAGGAGGATCAGTAACGGTCCCCTGGCTCAGATAAAAATCACTTGCCGAATCAAATTTATAGAAATCTTCATAAGGGTCGATTCCCGGTTTTGACTCGGCGGCAATTTTCATCCCCATTGCGGTATAGACCTTAAATGAGGCATCGAAGGCGTAACCGCCATGATCAAGTTCGAGAGTAATGAAAAAATCTTTATCAAGCGGCAGAAAGAGAGCCCGGTCAAACTCAACGAGGTGAAAACCGGGCCGCTCAATAGAACCATCGAGCTGGGCCAGTTCTAAACCTTCATTGGAAAGGGTGTCGAGAACTCGTAAGCTATAATTGACATTTTCAGCCATGCTGTAGAAACCAACCGCCAGCAGCACCTGGTTCTCATCAGCGACAAAGTGGTTGGCCGCTCCGGTAATATTTAGCGGATAATCCCCGGTGTCATACTGCCAGCCATGCAGAGAGTGGCTGTGAATACAGTTAAAAGTGTTTTCCTGTACCGTACGAAAGCTTACCCCTCCCATTTCAGGGTGGCGGGCAGCATGCTTATCGGCATAGGAGACCCAGAAATGACCGTCGCCGTTCCAACCACTGCCCCAACTATTGCGGCAGAGCCAGGCGCCATTTTCTTCAGCTTGAGTTTCCTGATTATCATCCCAGCCAACAATGGCAATTGAGTGGTTGGGATCACGGCTGTCTTCTGACGGCTGATAATGGCTGCCGTTAATAAAAAATCCGCCGCCATAATAGATACAGGTCGCGACAGCTCCATAATCGGCCACCGCCTCCTTTATACGGCGACGTTTTTCGGCATCACTGCCCGAAAGGGTAAGCCATTCAATGTCATGAGGAATGAAAAAACGATACTCTTCAGAAACCTTGGGAATTCCATCCTCATCGCCGTAACCAAAATCGATACGTTTGGCCGGATAGTCGCCGGAAACCCGGGTTTCCGTGGTTTCGTTGACGGCTCCATAGTTAGTCAGGTAAGCGGCGCTAATACGATAGTCACCACCAAGATGAACCGTCAGGCCATGCGTGCGAGCGACCGGAGACTCATCATAATTACTCCCCGGAAACGGATCCTTCTGGCCTGTGTACCAGCTATCATCGGGCTCGTCATCGGGTTCACCCTTACGGTTGAAGCCATTGAATTTATCGAGATGATATTCAGCAAGATCAGCCTCACCCTCCATTCCGGCCGCAAGCCAGGTCCTAAACATAGTCAGATTACTTTCCAAGGCCGCATAGGTACCAAAAATCCAACAGGTACCCCAAGACTGACTGCGTACTGAAGTTGTATAATCAGTGGTTCCGTCGGCGTAGTAATCCCGCAGATCAAAGAACGAATCATCCGGTGACTGGGAAGCGGCTGTGACCGGCACAAAAAACAGGCTCAAAATCAGCAGTAGAGATGCTTTTTTCATCTTTAACTTCAACTTTAAAATATAATCTCTCCGTATTGGTTGACAAAAAGTAACAGATCCAACGGAGTAACAAAATTGTTAAAAGCTTCATAAAAAAGTCATCTAGATTGCTCCTCAAGGGCAACCCGGCTGTCTTTAAGAATCCCAGGTGACAAGACCCGTGGTTTTCCGACCCCGTCTCTCGACGGGTGTGGCACTCAACTTAATTTTACGAGATAGTTGTAGAGTAAGGTTAATAGATATTATGGAAAAGTCAATAGGACGAATGTATGAAAAAAGTATGCATTTTGTGAATGAAGCTACAAAAATATTCTATGTAATTTTAAATTTTAAATTTTAAATTGCATAATACATAAAAGTGGTCTATATCAAAAACATGAAACTCCTTACTCGAACAATTGAACCTGTTTTAAGGGAATACGCCGGTCAATATCCAGTAGTCACCATAACCGGCCCCAGGCAGAGTGGCAAGACCACCCTGTGCCGCAAGGTCTTTACTGGAAAAAAATACGTAAGCCTGGAAAATGTCGACACCCGGATTTTTGCCAGAGAAGATCCGCGCGGCTTTCTCGCTGGCTTGTCAGACGGTGCTATCCTTGATGAAATCCAACAGGCTCCGGAACTCTCCTCCTACATCCAAACCCTGGTCGATGAGGATCAACGCAAGGGTCTTTTTATCCTTACCGGTAGTCAACAGTTTGGAGTAACAAATACTATCAGCCAGTCCCTGGCCGGACGTACCGCCCTGATAAAACTACTACCATTTTCCCTGGAAGAGTTGGACTCTCATCAGGAGGGCCTCAACTTCGACAAGATCATGCTGACCGGTTTTTACCCCCGAATCTGGCGCGATGGTCTATCCCCACACAAAGCTCTGGCTGATTATATCGAAACCTATGTCGAACGCGACATCCGCCAACTGCTGGCAGTCAAAGATTTAACCCTTTTCCATCGCTTTCTTACCCTGTGTGCCGGTCGCATCGGCCAGCTCCTTAATTTAAACAACCTGGCAGCCGATTGCGGCATCTCGCATCAAACCGCCCGCAACTGGATGACTCTGCTGGAGGCCAGCTACATCGTCTTTCGACTAGCACCCTATTTTACTAACATCTCGAAAAGATTAATCAAATCTCCCAAACTCTACTTCTATGATGTCGGGCTTGCGGCTCGCCTACTCGGTTTAGAAACCGAGCTTCATATCAGTCGTGATCCGTTGCGCGGCAATCTTTTTGAAAATCTGGTTGTCATGGAAGCCTTGAAATACCGTCTCCACCGGGGTCGTTCCGCAAATCTCAACTTTTACCGTGACAGCAACGGGAATGAGGTTGATCTTCTTCTCAGCTATGGACCTGATCTTTTTCCGATTGAGATCAAGTCCGGAATGACACTCAACCGAGACTATTTTAAAGGCCTGAAAAATTTCGCCAGAATTTTCCCCTTACCCTTTGGCGCCGGTCTTTTATATGGCGGCGATGAAGATCAGCAACGCTTTGAAGTGTCGGTTCGATCAGCCAAAAAAATTCATCTCCTGCTGACCGCCATCGACAAGCAGGCCGAAGTCGGATAAAGCTGAACCTAAGACGCTGATGGTGTGCGATGCGCACTGTTTCAAGATGTCTGCTTTGTACTTTTATTCCACCACAGAAGCTCTTACACAATAACATCAATACTGCGCTACAAACAATCCGATATGCCAAATTTTTCGGCAAAAACCGCCAAATCCAGAGAATCAACACTTCCATCACGATTAAGGTCCGCCCTTAAATCGCCAGTAACAAAATAGTCACTAAAGAGAGTTAGATCATTACCATCAACATCCAGGTCTCCATTATAGTCTTGAGGGCAAGTCAGAGGCTGATAGGTTATCTTGTCACCGTAAGATACCGAGACGTTCTGGCTGTAGTCTGAAAACTGAGCATAGGCTATTTTTATGCCGGGAGCCGTGGTCCCGCCATAAGCCGAGAGGTTCCAGTTATTGTAGACATTTGTGTAATTGTACCAAGGAGACCAGGTGCTGCCATTATTGCTGAAGCGCATATTCTCAACCCCACTTAAACCATCAACAGCACTCAGGTTTAAAGTTACCAGAAGTGTATCAGTTTGGGCGGCTCCACCATTAATTAGTATGGACCCGGTAGGTAATTGAGTATCATATATACTGGCCGTGTCGCCGTAACCACTGGGAACAGCTTCAAACCGCCCAGACTTGTCAACAGCTCTTGTGGCGAAGAAGTACTGTCCATCACCATGACCAGGAATAAAATTGAAAGTACCGAAGTCGCCTCCCTGAGAAATACCGCTGTAAGTCCACACGCCCCCCGACTCTTTCTTATAGTAAAGTAAGGTTGCATTTACCCCACTGGTGGCATCACTGGCAGCCCATTGAACCGGGATGGGAGAGCTCTTAACATATTTTGCTGAAGAGCAAGAAGATATGGGGTCTACGGTATCATAAACAGTGCTGTCTTTGCCGTCTCCGCTGGCATTTGGTTCCGGGTTCTGAGCCTTATCCTTGGCCCGGGAATAGAAATAATAGGTGCCGTCCCCGGCAAGCGGTGTGTAGTACACGGTTCCACTAGTACTGGTTGCAGCGAGACCGGTATAAGTCCAGGAACCTGAAGTCCCTTTCTTGACCCAGAAATCGACCCATTCGATACCACTTGCCGGTGCGGGATCAGAAGATGTAAAGGTTATGGGTATCGAAGCACCAGTCTCATAGGTTGGGGTACTGCAGGTGGAACTTGGAGATACAGTGTCGTAAAAAGTAAAAGATTCAGCCACCGTAGGGATAGCCTCCCAATTGCTGCCGATATCCACCGAACGAATCGCAAATTCATATAGTCCATCACCAGCAGATGGCTGGTAATTAAAGGTGCCGCTGGTTCCGGTTGCAGATTGTCCTGACCAGCCAAAAGCTGTGGAGCCGGGCTGTTTCACATAGAGATAGCTGGTCTTGACCCCGGTCTGGCTATCTGAGGCGGTCCAGCTGACAGAGATAGGAGAGTTATTGGCATAGGCCGGTGAGCTGCAAGCTGACGTTGGTGGGGTGAGTTCCACTACTATACTAACCCCACTCGTAGTGGAATAAGCATAGATCTCGCCATAACTATGACTTTCAAAGTCAAGAGGCAGCCAATGGGTGCCCGCTGTGCCAATCCCGGAAGTAGTTAAAGAATATGTAGTTTCCTGGGGATTATCCGGATATGGGCCCGGCACAATTGTTGAGAGAGTGTGACTGTTGCCATCGTCTACAGTTACCCCTGTGATATTATTCAAGGTCACAGTATTGCCATGAGCATTAACGTCACCATTGTTAAAAATTCGAACTGTAACATCAAATGTCTGGTTCGGCCCAACCCAGTTAGGTCGGCTGTAATTATGCTGAAAAGAGGGTGGATCAGCCCGTTCGAACTCCTCTTCGGTTGCCAGAGCATAAGTTTCTGATGTCGCTCCATAGAAAACAGAGCTCCAGGCATAAACCTTGATAACTGCGTCATGCCAGCCTACAGAGCTGGCTGAGATATCCACCTGGTGAACATTATCCGCACCTCCAAGTTCAGAATCGAGAAGAAGATTGTCAGCTTCATCATACAATCTGAGATTAAGATCAGTAAGACTAAACTGCGTTGACGGCGGGTCTCCGGCCACATAGTCTGCCCTTTTATGCCATACCAGAGTGGCTTTCTCAATATAGGACAGGTTCGAACGGCCTCTGTACATACGGCCTTTATAGAGATGATAATCATCAGGAGTGGCGGTATTGTTTTTTGGCACTACGCTGTCGACAAAATAGTCGCTACGATTAAAATAGGCTTCATCCATATCGAGATATCCCCAACCGTAGGATTTATCCCAATAGGAGCCATCGACTGCGCCATCATCGGCAGTAGTTGCAGTATCATTGCTGGTCCAGGCATCGGCGGTATTGAGGAGTACCGCTTTTTGGGCCATCGGGTTGTGATTACCGGCATCTTCCATAAGAATGATGGCGGCCGCAACATGAGGCGCTGACATACTGGTCCCGCTACACCGGGACCAGAGACAGCCGCGACGTTCATCATCGCTATCCCAACAATTGGGATCAAGATTTTCGCAGCTGTCACCTTCCCAACTGTTGTTGGTGGAGAGAATATCGGTTCCCGGCGCGGTAATATCTGGTTTTTTTCTGCCGGACAGTGTCGGCCCGACGCTGGAACTTGTATGCCTGACATCATCCACTCTATCAATGGTATCCTGGTCATCCATGTTCGCCACCACAAGAATGTTGTAGGCGGGAGCCGGATGGGTCATGCTGGGATCAGTATTGTTCCAATATTCGTTGCCTGCAGACTTGGTCACCATGATCACAAAATGTTCGACAAAAGCGTCGTAAAAAGCGTCATTATCATTGTAATCTGTATCATTGGCAGGCCCGTATCCAAGGCTGTGGTTGACGACCTCAGGCCCCTGAGATGCACCCCAGGCCAACCAGTCCATATTGTCCATAGTCCCCGACCACATAGCCGCCAAATCGGCACCTGAACCGCTGTTAGCCCAGATGATGGAGTCCAGGCCGAAGGCCCCACCACGATAGACGCTATCACCACTGGCAACAATGCCGGTCACATGGGTGCCGTGATCGTTCAACACCGAACTTCCGGCCCTGCTATAAAATGTAATCCCGGAAAAAGCGGGGTGATCCTCCTGGACCCCTGAATCAACAATCCCGAAATCATATGCACCACCGTCAAACCCGGCACTCCACCACTCATTATAGTCCGTTGAAGGAACACTAACATCTAATTCATATTCCACCGGGTGATCCTTGAGAATCGATAGCACCAACTCATGTTCTCCCAGGGGTTTAAGAAGGTCCACCGGAATCCGGGCGCCAACCGCGCTGGCAGAGAAGATCCGGGATGTAATTTTCCCCCCATGTGAGATTATGAAAGCACTTATTTGATTGATACCTGGCTGCGTCTTTTTGTTAAGGGCAAGACCAACATCCCGGCGCACGGCATCCAGCGCTTTATCCAAGTCTAATTGCCTGATTTTTAAGATTTTACGGTCTCCATCTGACATCATTGCATTAAGCTGAGGGGCAATTTTCTTCTCCTCAGCCGGCGTCAGAGATCCCTGATGGTGTTGTTTTTGATAGATTGCTCTTATCTGTTCCGAAAGTGCTTCAATATTGGCGCTATGACCGACCTTGACCTCTCTTGCAACAGCTCCAAGGTTGCCACTATTGATGTGAACTATGACATTTAGTTCTTCGGCAAATTCAGCCTCCAGAGAGAGGATCGGTTCAATCTTACCCAACTCCCAATCAGCTTTCGAATCGGCTGCCAGGTGATAGCTCTTGCCATCTTCTCCGACAAGCGTTTCAGTCCCGGCCCTAACGGTTTGTGGGCTAAAACCAACCGCCATAATAATTGTAAATAAAAATATAAATCGCAAGACTTTGAATAAAATTTTCGGCAAACTGGGGGATTGTTTTCCCATTTCATAACCTCCGGTTTAAGTTGATTTGCGATTGTTTAACGACAATCCATCCGGCCAAATAACGGCCAAGCCGGATTGATGGGCGGTGATTGTCATGCCTGGTGCGATCCGGCAGAAAGAGTTGATATACGCACTGAAAACCGTTATTCATAACCTAAACAAGCAATTGTGTAAATACGTAAATAGTATGAAAAAAGTATGCATTTTTTCTGAAAAAGGTTGAATTTTTCTAAATTTTAGCCTTAATAGGGAGATTCTGCTACTTCATACAAAAACATCAAACCTTTTTTTAATAAATATTGGCGGCTTCGCGAAAACCTTTGTCGTTGAGAATCATTATGACAAAAGAAAAAATAAGAGTACAGGATGAAAAAATTTTTAAGATCACCATCTGGCTGGTTTTCTTGATATTAATGGTAATTATTTTAAAAACTCTTGCCTTTTTGTTTATTCCGTTCAGCATCTCTCTCCTGCTTTGCTACGCCCTGGGCATCCCCATTGATCAGCTTCGACGCTTGAAGGTTCCCAAATCTTTAAGAATATTTGTCGTGGTCCTCTTTCTTATGGCCTTTGGCTATCTCTTCGGCCGGCTCTTGAGCACCAACATTATAGAATTTAACGCACAGCTCCCGATGCTGGAGGAAAAGTTCTGGGGCTATGTCAACATCTTACTATCCCGGTTTGATATTACTCCAGCCC
>JANTGZ010000113.1 GCA_024762675.1 Thermodesulfobacteriota bacterium
ATCAAGTAGATAACTCAAGTCAGAAAGTTGAGTTAATCACTAACCACTTTCTTACTGCGGTCGGCTCTTTTGCGGTCGACCTCTTTGAGCAGCCTTTTGCGCAGACGGATAAAATTTGGGGTCACCTCGACAAGTTCGTCATCATCGACAAACTCTAAAGATTGTTCGAGAGAAAATTTGACCGGCGGTGTCAAAATAATATTCTCATCCGTACCTGAGGCTCGCATATTGGTGAGCTGTTTACCCTTGGTCGGGTTGACGGCAAGGTCATTACTGCGGGAGTGAATGCCGATGATCTGACCTTCGTAAACATTGATATTGGGGCTGATCAACAGACGACCGCGACCCTGAAGATTGAAGAGGGCAAAGCCAAGCACCTTACCCTGCAACATCGAAACCAGTACCCCATTCTGCCTGACCCCAAATTCTCCGTCAAGCTTTGGCCCGTAGTGATCAAATATATGATTCATTATCCCGCTACCGGAGGTCAGCGTCATGAAGTGGGAGCGAAAACCTATCAAACTCCTTGATGGCACGATAAAGTCAAGCCGCACCCGACCTTTGCCATCGGGTCGCAGGTTGGTCAATTCGGCCTTGCGCTCACCCAAGACTTCCATAACTCCGCCCTGATGCTGCTCTTCGCAGTCAATAACCAGAATTTCAAAGGGCTCCTGTTTTACCCCATCGATCTCTTTAATAATGACCTCGGGCCTTGAAACCCCCATCTCGTAACCTTCGCGCCGCATTTTTTCAATCAACACTGAAAGGTGGAGCTCACCCCGCCCGGAGACAATAAAACGATCCGGAGTGATCCCCGGTGCGACTCGCAAAGCGACATCATGAACCAGTTCGCGTTCCAGACGATCTTTGATATTACGACTGGTAACATATTTACCGTCAAGACCGGCGAAAGGTGAATCATTAACCTGAAACGTCATACTGACCGTGGGCTCGTCTACCGTCAAAGGCGGCAAGGCTTCAGGAACATCAGGCGCACAGAGCGTATCGGAGATTTTTAAGCCATCAACCCCGCTGATACTGACAACATCTCCGGCATAAGCTTCTTCAATCTCAGCCCGTTCAAGACCTAAGTGCCCCATGACTGCTTGAATTTTACCCGGCCGCTGACCCCCTTCACGATCAATTACAACCACCGGCATTGGTGCCCGCACCCGGCCTCGCTGCACCCGTCCGAGACCAATAACCCCAACATAACTGCTGTAATCAAGGGCGCAGATCTGCATCTGAAAGGATCCTTCAGGATCGACCTCAGGGGGCTTAACTTTATCGACAATAAGTTGTAGTAGCGGCGTCATATCTTCGCTGATGGCATCAATTTCCAAACCCGCAACCCCTCTTACAGCAGAGGCATAGATAACTGGAAAATCGAGCTGTTCATCGCTGGCGCCAAGGCGGCCGAAGAGGTCAAAGACCTGATCAACAACCCAGTCGGGTCGAGCCTCTGGACGATCAATTTTATTAATTACAACAATCGGATTAAGTCCCGCCTTAAAGGCCTTCTGGGTTACGAAACGAGTTTGCGGCATGGGCCCTTCGACTGCGTCAACGAGAAGCAGAACCGAATCCACCATCGAGAGGATGCGCTCGACCTCACCCCCAAAATCGGCATGGCCCGGAGTATCGACAATATTGATATGACAGTCGTTCCATTTAATCGCCGTACTCTTGGCAAGAATAGTTATGCCCCGTTCCCGCTCCTGGTCATTTGAGTCCATAATCCGTTCTTTACCGGAATCACGACGGCCAAGGGTTCCAGATTGTTGCAGAAGACAGTCGACCAGGGTTGTCTTGCCGTGATCTACATGGGCGATAATTGCGATATTTCTTAAATTTTTCATGGTTTCCAAAATCGTCAGCCTTAATTATAGATGTAAAAAAGTTCCAGAAAAAAAACTGGGGACAGATTTTTCAAACCTGTCCCCAGCTGGAAAAGATGATAATTTTCAGGTACCCGTATTTGAGGTGCGCGCTGGTAACACTTTACAACAAAATTAGTCAAGCAAAATCGTTAATAGTTTTTAAGAGCAGTGCATATAAAAAAGTTTCGAAATTTGCAATCGGCTCCGGCATTGGTTATATTCGGAGTAAACACAATCTATTCTCAAGGAGAAAGATATGAAAAATTTTAGGATCAGGGCTCTATTATCGACTATCCTTTTGGTTTTTTTCGCTGTAACTCTATATTCAGATAACGCTGTCGGCACGACCGCTCTCGCAGAAAGCGGCCCCAATTACCACTATTTCTACGGTGAAAAGAGAGTTGTCCTGCACTCCAGCCCCCATCTTTTGATCGTCAATAGTGATAAGAGTACAAAAGATTTGAACGAGAAGGCCCTGGAACAGGTCGGCATCGTTCTCGACCCACTCAGTCAAAGAGCGGCGTTACGAGATAAGGGATTTAAATTATATCGCCGGGGCCGACAGCCGACCGAAGTCCGGGAAAAGTCACTAAAGTCATTAGTAGAGAGTCAGTTTGTCGATGAAAATGTCGTGCTGCAACCAGTTTTCGAACAGGGCCAGGCCCTGCTGATCCCCACAGCCGAAATCATCGTCGGCTTTAAGGTTGCCGATTCGATCACTCGACAACGTGAAATCATCTCCCCTTTAATCGAGACTCAGAAAATTATTAAATTAGTAGAGCTTGCTGACAAAAGGGTTTTGCTAACTATCGACAACTCAAGCGATGGACGCTGCTACCAGGTCTGCCGCGAGCTCACCAAAATATCCGAGGTCGCTTTTGCCGAACCCAACCATCTGGTTATCATGCTGGATGAACAAGACAATCTCATGCCGTCATCCGATATCCGCATTGAGGCTAATCCGGAGAATTTACTGGCTATGAATATCCCGGCGGCACCGGCAACAAACGACTACAAAGATGATCTCCAACGTAGCGGATGGCAACTGCTGGGCGCCCTGAACGCGGAAGAGGAGAGTTACCCACCGCCGGGGTGGGCCCTTAAAAATGCTCCCGGCAAAGCTGCGGCGGCCTGGGGCAGAACCGATTATCGCGCTCTTTCAGGCCGGCATTCTCTCTATTGTGCGGCCTACGGCGCCGACGCCGTCAAGGCGCCGGGACCGGCGCCGGTCAATATGGCGGGCTATCTCTACTCTCCAATTCTAGATTTAAGCGCCTTTAGCGAGGTCTATGTCGAAGTCTGGTTTTACAGTAAAAACGAGATAACCATTAACAATCAAGGAAGACCTGAGCCCCGGGATCTGCCGGTTTTAGGTATCACTGACGGCAAAACCAGCATGCAGAAGTTTCTCACTGTCATCCACTCCGGCGGCGACTGCACCAGAGATCCAACCACTAAAAAAGGGTGGTGTAAATCTCTTTTCAGGGTCCCCCCCGCCTATCGCACTAAAGCTGTCCGCATCTGCTTTCTCTATCACGCCGACGAAAAAAATCCTAAAGAGGGCTGCTATATAGATGATATCCGAATCCTGGGACGCAAAGCCCGAGAAGAGGACTCCAAAATAAGCAACGATCCCTACGGAGGAGAGCAGTATGAACTGGCCAATCGGGGTCAGGTGGCGGGGATTGGAAACCGTGATAACGACATGGATGTTCCAAAAGCCTGGTCCCTGGTAAAAGTATCTCCTGATCTGGTGGTCGCGGTCATCGATGACGGCGTCGAGCTCAACCATCCCGACCTTAATTTGACAGAGGGGTACCGACCGGATGGCTCTGTCGGCGGCGGGCCGCCGTCGGAAAATAGTAATCATGGCACCAGTGTCGCCGGTAACATCGGGGCCATCGGCAACAATGGCATCGGGGTTACAGGAGTTGCGCCGAATGTCAAGATCATGCCGATCAACGGCGGCAATTCAGTACTGGAGCGAGCCCAGGCAATCAGACTTGCGGTCAGCAAAGGAGCAAAAATTATCAATAACTCCTGGGGCTGGGTCGGAGCACCTTCACCGCAAATCGAGATGGCCGTCAAAGAAGCCCTGACGGCCGGGGTCGTCGTTCTCTTTGCGGCGGGAAACGGACCCGACCGTCCCCCATTTAGTTATGATGTCGCCTTTCCCGGCAATATGACCGCATCAAGCGATGTCATCTGCGTTGGAGCCACCAGCCCCGACGATGAGCACAAGTCGGCCTCCAGCAGTGATGGTCTTTTCAGCTGGGGCTCCAGTTATGTTGGTGCGGGGCCCGATATCTGCGCACCGGGACCCTGGAGCTATACTACTGATCGTTTGGGGAAAGCCGGCTACAATGATGGAAAAAGTGGGATTGATGCTGACTATTGCCACGATTTTGGCGGCACTTCATCATCTTGTCCCAAGGTGGCCGGAGTTGTCGCTTTAATGCTTTCGGCCAACCCCCGACTAACCCCGGCTTCAGTTAAGAAAATATTAAAAGAAAGTGCTGATGATATCGAAGAGGCGGGCTCTGATGATAAGACCGGGGCCGGCCGGGTCAACGCTTTTAAAGCTGTAAAGCTGGCCCAGACTGAAAACGGTAGCCGGCGGCAGGAGGAGCAACCATTAAAAAGTATTCGCCAGTATGATGCCTTTGAAAACCCCGTTAAAAGCCGTGACCGATTCGGATCTCCCCCACCCCCACCACAAAACAATTGGCAGAGTGTAGTCGAGTAGACTTTTTCGACTTAACGGCCATCTATGACATTCTGCCAACGCTTACCGGAAAATCCCGATTGGCCTTTGCTATCCTGCCCCTGCCCGGTACCTTGCCACCCGGTTCCGGAAGTTCTCGAACCTTTTTCACTGACCTGACCAAATCTTACAGCCTGCCCCTTTTTCCCAGGCCAGTTATAGCTGAACTTACCGGAAGGGTGCTGAGCCCGATCTGTAGCGCGGGGTACGGCCACCATCACATAATCAAAAAGCTCAGTAACACTGACGCGGCCATCCCGGGGAAAGTTATCGGAAGCTCCGGCAAGACCCTCGAGCATGAAATAGGTAAAGGCGCCATGCTTCCACTCATCCGACTCAATTGAGGTTTCATGGGTCCGGGAAGAGGTCAAAATAGCTACTCGGGTACCACGATCAGCCGTCCGCACCAATTTATCAAAGGCTTTCTCATCCTGTCGCCCCAGAGATTTTGCTCCGCCGCTGTGGCAGGTATCGATCATCATGACAACGTCTCGACACTCAATCTTCTCAACCACGTTTTTAAGCTCCTGCATAGGCAAAGCGGTTGTTGAGAGGTCATCGATAACGGTATCAAAAGTAATAAAGTAGGTTTTGCCGGCGCTATCTCCGGCGCCATGGCTGGAGTAGAAAAAGAAGAGACTGTCTTCAGGATCTATATTTTCGGCAAGACGTTCCAATGACTCCATGACCGAACTCTTTTTAGCATCTTCATCAGCCAGGAAAATAATCTGCTCGTCAGCTACCCCGTCAGCCCTGAAATAGCTTGAAATACTACGGGCATCATCGACACAGTAGGTCAAAGGAGAGATCCTGGTATCGGCAAATTTGCAGATACCGACCGCCATAATCCAACGGCGACCGCCATCAACCTTAGAGCTTCCGGAAGCTGGTTCTTTAGTGGTGGGCGCAGAAGAGAGCCCTTGGCCGGCATTGGGCCGAATAACAAAGTCGTCGGCAGCCGCGGCCCAGGCCGCTGAAATAAGAACCCAGAAAAACACCAAACCGATGAGAACTCTTCTATTTAAAACCATCCTCCCCCTCCTAATGCGGGAACAATTCCCGCAACCCAAACGGGCTTTAACGGCCCGCAAATAAGTAACTCTTATCAGAGCCTTGCATAAGTTTCTTCATCAGAACCTTTGCCTGACGGCAAAGAACCCGTGAAACACTTAACATTTTCTTGTTAAAAAACAAAAAAATAACCTGTAAGGTACTAAACAGGCCTGGCCTGAACTAAAAAGGTGAAATCTAAATTAAAAAATTATGCACGTAATGGTTATTATCGCACAAAACAACATACCTTTCCAGCATTAAAGAGTAACATGCTTAATATTAATAAAAACGTGAAGAAAACAACATAGATTTCCGAAAAAGCTTTGCAATTTGACTTTTACAAATATATGTAGGATAGTTGAACCTATATCATTGTGCCTGACTTGATAAGATTGCAACCACAATGGAGAAGTTTATGACAAAATTTTACAAAATTTTTTTTGCGGCTTTATTGATAATACTCGTCCAGACCGTTGGCGTGAAAGCGAATGGGTTAAGTAAACCAGGCAATCTCTGGATCAATTTCGCCACCGACGCCGGCAACAAGAACCGCCAGACGCCGGAGTTAAAAATGAGTACCAGTACCACCCCAGGCAGTAAAACAACCATTGTAAATTATAAGATTTTCGGCTGTCGCAACATTCCTATCCTTTACAACCATTTCGAATACAACCAGCTTGAGGTTGGCGATTGCGGCTTTACATCCGATGCCGGCAATCCCAAGCTACCGGTCAGAACTATCTTTCTGGAGTTTCCCGACAACCATGATTACAACGTCAAGCTCATTGGCACTAAAACCTCCAAAATCGAAAATATCTTCCTCTTGCCAACCCAACCGGCACCACCTGAAAGCGGTGACTCGATTTTTACAATTAACCAGCAAATCTATCGAGATAACGCCTATTACCCTGCCGGGCGAATATTAAGCGTTAAAGTCGTAAAGTTGAGAGAGCGTCGGCTACTTGAGATCAGGTTGACCCCGGTTCGTTTTCACCCCCTGCAACGCGAAGTTGATTTTGCTCACGAGATCGACCTGATGGTTACTTTTATGGACGTCGGCACAGAGCAATAAAACAAATAAATACATATCTCTAAAATAAATAGTTAACCTTTTTATTTAAAGACATTCAAACTGTGACGGAGAGAAAAAGATGAAAATCAGTCTTCGCTTTACTCTACTGTTATTTATAGGCACAGCTCTCTTTTGGGGTATTAACCTGGAGGCCCAGGCTGGAGAGTGGCTCTCTTTGCAACGGACAACTTCCGGCGGAGTCGCGACCAAGGCCTTAAAACACGAGGTCCGAGCCCCTGAGACAAAGATAAAAGCGGCAAGCCTTAAAGGGATTCGAAAAAGCGTCACCATCGACTACGAGATCTTCAACCTGCTCCACAACCGAACCGATAGAGTCGGCAATGCCTATGATCTTCTGGAGGTCGCTGACTGCGCTCCGGCAACCGCCGTCGGCCAGCCCGCCCTGCCGATAAAAACAATCTTTATCGAAATTCCTTTAGATCACGATTTCACAGTCTCTGTAAATGAGGGTGAAAGGGTTACTCTCAAGGATTTTTATCTCCTGCCCAGCCAGGCGGCCCCCAGCGACCAATACCAATTTCCTCAAGATCCACAACTTAAGGAGCCCGAATTTGTGATCGACGAAAGACTCTATCAAAAAGATAAGATGTATCCGGCCGACCGACTCATAGCGGCCCGTCGCATTCGCTTACGCGATCACGAACTCCTGGAGATTCGTTTCACGCCGCTGCGTTTCAATCCGCTTAAGAAAATTATCGAGGCGACCACCAAAACCACCCTCGATATCGAACTCCAACCCCAGAGTTCGCGCTCCAGCAAAGGGTTTTCCGAACCTGCCTCTTTAGCGACAGCCGGTTTCGACCAAAGTTATCAGGGTGGCATCTTCTCCTGCATCCCCAAAACCCGAGACCTGGCAGGCGATGCGGTGAAAACCAAACCGGAAATCTACATGCTGATCTTTGCCGACCAGTTTGCCGCAAGCCCTAGACTTAAAGAGTTCTGCGAATGGAAACGACAAAAAGGGTATCGTGTCGTTGAAATTCCTACATCCCAAATTCCGGCCGCTCAGCGGGGCGCACCGACTCACAACGAGCTGGCCGCATATATGCGGGCTCTACCCCAAAACGAGTACCCCCTATACCTGCTCCTGATTGGCGATCAAAGACGGGATCAAGGCGTCGAAGGCTACTATTTCAAGACCATGAACGGCGGCTACTCAGACCTTTTACTGGCCTGCCGTGATGACAACGATATCCTGCCCGACCTCTTTCACGGACGCCTGCCGGCCGCCAATCCAAGCGAACTGGAGGTTATGCTGGGCAAACTTCTTAAGATGGATCGTGATCTGCCGACAACCGG
>JANTGZ010000114.1 GCA_024762675.1 Thermodesulfobacteriota bacterium
TCTTTAAGGTCTGGACAGAGAAAGATTACTCTCTTTTGTGAGCTCTTTTGCAGGTTTAGAGGGGCTGATACTTTAAAGTGTATCTGTTGGCGTCGCAGATAGCGGGCAAGCAGAGGGAAGAGAGCTTCAGCAAAGAGGAGGTAAGCACTATGTAACGGTTGCCGAGAGCTCTTAAACAGTTGCGCCTGAAGGATTTCAGGTAGGGTGCAGGTCTCATTCTGATCATTTGTAGTCATCTTAAATCTTCCTCCCCGGTAAACTTTGCCATAGCCTCCCAGAGGCGTTCTCTCTCTCTCTTTATACTGCTTTGCGGCTGCCAGCCGGCGAGACGCTCTTTTAACTCTTTCGTGAGATGGAGATCTTCTGAGATGTTCTCAAGGTACTCTCCGGCACAGCGCAGTCTTTGCAGGTTGAAGGTTTGGCCATAGGCGACCAATGCTTTTTCATAGCCTAAGCGGATCAGATCCGGGCGTTTCACTCTGACCCCGTAAGCGGCCAAAGCTTCCCAGTTTTTGCCGTTTGCCAAAGAGGGCGATTGTTTTGCTGGTTGAGCCAGTTCTTCGCGGGCCGCTTCGTAAAACGCTTGGGCTTGGACCGGCTGTTGATCTAGACGAAGGGCGGCAGCGAGAATCAAGAGGGCACCTATCTTTTCCTCAGTCTCTCTTGAGGGTTCCTGGGTAATCTCTTCAAGCCAGAGATGGGCCTGTTCCACGGCCTCTTGATAGCGTTTTGCCTTGAGGAGTAGCGGGGTTACCTGAGCTCGTTCGCCGATTTTGATTAAGGCGCTGATGGCCTCATCATCACGGCCGGCTGCAAGCCAGGCGGCGGCGCTCTCTGAGAGGAGACCGGCTTTCTCGAAATGCCGGGCCGCTCTTAGCCAGAGTTCACTTTTTAAAATTTTTTGCGGTACTTTTTCCACGTTGTCGTTGTCCGGTTGACGCTACAGCAGTGTGATTTTATCCTTTTGCATCATGATTTGTTTTTGGTGATGAAAAAAGTCAGTTGCCGCCGGTGGAGTTGGAGAACTTGGCCCAAGGCCGATAAACCAGGCGCGATGGAGGCTTAAGTTCTGAATCTCTTTGATGGTTTTTTTGAGAGTGCTCTTTTTCCGCTCAGCGGCAAAATAACGGTCGATAATCCAGAGGATGTCGATCTTATGATAGCTCTCCTGCCAGGTTCGTAATTGCTCTCTGAGTTGGTCTAAGGGTTGTTCAAGGTTGAGGCCTTCACTATCTTGCCAGGAGAGTAGTTTTTGGCGTCCGCTATGCTTAAGCGGGTCGGTTGGTGTAGTCCAGCAGCTGCCAAAGAAAGAGTGGCGCAGGTCTCCGCTTAAATTGCGTAAGATTGTAACTGCAGCCAAGGTTAGGGCCCGGGCCAGGTGGTTGGTTGTGCCGCTCATCTCAAGGCCGCTCTGGGTGATAATCAGAGTCATCCGGCGGCGTTTTTCACGCTCTCCCTCGCGGCCGTAATAGAGAGCTTCGCGGTTTAAGAGGCGATGTTGTAAAAGGGCGTCCGGATAGAGATATTCACTTAAGGCGAGATTATCAAGACCACCTTTATGGGTCAGGCCGTGATAACCTCCGCAGCTGTAGGTCTGGCTGCCTCGGTGATCATGAAATGTCAATTTCGAGCTTATAGTTAGAAGCTGGCTGTAGAGATCAGTTAGAGTCTGAGGCAGGTTGTCGAGCGGGATCATTTCGGCCAGGCGGTCAGGATCCAAAGATTCTTTGGGGTCCGCGTAGAGATCCTTAATAAATCTGATTTTAGACTTTGTCAGATTTTCCAGGCGGCGTTTTACTCTCTCCTGATCCTTACCATTGAGAAATGGCGAACTGCTACCTTTCTGTTGCAGGTTTTCAGTTGTGAGGGTCGGTTGTGAACGGTTTTCCCGCAGGGCGGCTTCGAGCAGGCGGCAGGATTGGACCAGTGGCCTCTCTTTTGGAGCTGAGCAGCTGTTGTCAAACCTTACTCCTTCAAGGAGCTGGGCTATGAGCATGCCGATCTCGTCGTCATTGAGTTTGAGCTCTTTTAATTCCTCGATGATCGGGGCCGAACGCAGCTCCATAAGAAAGCGGCGATAGGGAGAATCATCCCGGCTTATAGTGAGAAAATCGCTTTTTTTCGCCGTCATGGTTAAGCCGAGGTCATGAACCAGGCCTAAAGGGGGAGGGTTTTCCATTTTTAGGGTCGAACGCAGCCATTTGATACTGGTTTCAGGATTAGATAGAGGTGCCAACGCGTAGTTGAGACTGCGGCGGTGGCTGTTGATAAAATGCAGCAGTTCTCTATCAATGGCGGCCTCTTTTTCCTGATTAGCTACCAGGCGGAGATAGGTTTCCGGTCGTTCATTGAACAGGCTTAAATCCCAGACCCGAACTGTCTCGTCATCCGAAGCCGAGGCGGCCAGGAGACCGTCGGGAGAGAAAGCGACACTGTTGACATCATCTTGATGGCCTTCTAATATTTGAACTTGTCGACCGCTCTCGACATCCCAGAGGCGCACGCTACGATCATTTGAACCTGAGATCAGCAGACGGCTGTCAGGAGAGAAGCTGATACTCCAGACGAGATCCTGATGACCGCTTAAAGTCCGGCTCTCGCCACTTGCAAGGTTGACAATATAGATTTTGGTGTCGGTTGAGGCGTAGGCCAGAAAACGACCGTCGGGCGAAAAGATGACTGATGTGACACGACAGCCGTGGCGGGTGAGAATCTGCTCTTCAAATTTGTCCGCGACATTCCATATACGAACCGTAAAATCATTGCCGCCGGAGGCCAGAAAACGACCGTCGGGGGAGAAGGCGACGCTGTAGACCTCACTCTTATGACCTTTTAGTTTCCAGGGTGGGCGCCTGGAGGCGGTACTCCAGAGGCGGACAACCCCGTCTGAACAGCCGGCTGAAAAATAGTCACCTTTTGGGGAAAAAGCGACACCGTAGAGAGGCAGAATTATAGCGTAGTGACTCTCTTCGATGCGATAGTGGCTGCGACTCTCCATATCCCAGAGAAAGATCGTACCGTCGCCGGAGGTTGAAGCCAGAGTCTTGCCATCCGGGGCAAAGGCGAGTGACCAGACAAATTTAGTATGGCCCCTCATGTAGTCTGAGAGTTCGGTTGCGCCGACCTCCCAGACATTAACCTGGCGGTTGACGGAGCCCGAAACCAGATAACGGCCATCCGGCGAAAAGGTGACGCAGTAGACCCTTTCGCTATGTCGCACCGGCGTGCCATGCGGTGTGATCTGGGCGGCCTGTTCATTTAATATGGTGCTGAGAGAAGTCATTTATCAGTCGTCAGTGGCCAGTGGCCAGTGGTCAGTCGTCAGTGGCCAGTAAAACTTTGGAGACTTAAAACTGGCTGATTATAAGCATTTTGTTTTTAGGTTAGCCATTCATGATTTAATTGTATCGGATTTTGCTTTTGCTTTTTCAGTTACTCTGGCGGCCAGAGCTTCAGCCTGGCGCCGGGGCCCGGCATCGAAGATCTCCGGGTTGCGGGCTAAAAGTTCACCGATCTTTTCGGCAACCCGGTCATGGTAATCCTCGCTGGCCCCAGCGGCATTATCATCGATGATAAACTCTTCGATGGTTCCGGTTTCCATGTTATATTTGAATTTTATTTTTACCGGAGGACGTTTGCCGCTCATCTCTAGCTCTCCTTTAAATCTCCAGTTCTAAATTTCCAGTTCAAGATCTATGACACTACCACTTTGGCGGTCGCTGATAATGCGGCCACCATTGTCGAGTACAAGTTTACATAAAGTCTGGCGGTAGGCTTCGCCGACGGCCCGATTGATGGTGTAAAAGGCCTCCTGGCGGCGGCTTGCGAGCTGGGACTGGAGCTGCTGGCGCAGAGCTGTTCGCACCTTCTGCTTACTCTCCTCAAGGTCATCTAATGCTTGATCTTGAGCTTTCTGTTGCAACTCTTCTCTTTTTATTGAGATTTTCTCTGATTGCTGCTCTTCATGCAATTTGTGCAGGGCTTGGGCCAGGCGAATGTCAGCTTGTAGACGGGCCTCATCTAGAGCCTTCTCCTCGGTGCGGTCTTTCCAGCCATCTTCATAGTAGTGGCCGATGGCGTCAAAAGCGATTTCGCCGACTGTAACCCCGCAAACCTCGGTTGCGGCCTCAGCCTGGGCGCTCGCCATGCGGCTTAACTGGGCCGTCATTGTCAGTTGTCGGGAACGGGGCTGGTAGCAGAGGGTGATATCTTCAAGCTCTTTGACAAAATCACCATCTGTATTGCGTGACCAGGCTTCATGGTCTGGGAAATCACCGGTCATAACTCTTTCCAGCATTTCGAGAGCTGCTTCTCCCATCTCGTGATCGAGTTCGACGGCGGCTGTAATAGAGGCAAGTTGGTTAACCTCTTCGCTGGCGGCAGCGCTTTCGCGGATCGTTTTTTTCCAGGCTTCTTCAATGCTCTGGGCAACATGGATCATGACTTTACGAGGATTGCACATGGTTTTCCAAATTGTTTAAGGTTACATCTATCAACCCTTCAAGTTGTTGCAGAAAAGGGGCTGCCAGGATCATTTCCGGATGCTCTATTAATTCACGTCGCAAGCGTTCGGCCTGGTGTAAAAAGTCGGCCAGATCGATATCGCTGGAGAGGTTCGGGGCGCGTTCTTCAAGTACCGTGATTTCGGCCGCCAAAGCCTCTATGTGGCGGCTGCGTAAGGGACTGGCGGCTGTACTGTTTTCAAGATAGGGGGCCAGTAACGCCTCTAAATGAGGGACCTGTTCTCGGGTATTCCAGCAATGTCTGAGAACGTGGAAATCTGCTTCCACTGCGGTCAATGAACCGCGGCGCAGGCTGGCTGCGGCGACCAGTTTTAAGAGCTTGACGGCCCGGCGGTCACTTACTTCAATACCTTCTGAGCGAATCCTGCGGATAGCTTCTTGATAGCTGCGGCCGACGGCATCAAAATTAACCTGGTTCAAGGCCTGGTGCAAACGGCGCAGGGTGTCACTGTTGGTAACATTGCTTAAACTTATTTGGTGGCCGTCCCGGATCTTCTGGCGTTCTTGCTGCCAGCCGCACTGGATAAGTTCAGCAAAACGGTTATCGGCAACGTTATCCGACCACAGGCGGATGGGGAAACGGTCGTAAAGGGCTGCCAGATCCGGATCGTCAGGGACTTCGTTCGTGGCGCCGACGAGAAAGAGTAGAGGAATGCTTTCCGGGTGGCCGCCATTATAGAAAACTCTTTCATTAAGGATTGTCAGGAGAGCGTTTAGGATGGCACTGTTGGCCTTGAAGATTTCGTCAAGAAAGGCGATTTCGGTGGTTGGTAACAACCCCTTGATGATCCTTTGATAACCGCCTCCGGCTTGAAAGGTTTTTATGTCAACCGGCCCGAAGAGCTCATTGGGTTCAGTAAAGCGGGTCAGAAGATATTCAAAATAGGGTACGGTCTGCTCATTGTCATATTTTCTCAGCGTGCAGAGATGAGCAAAGCGTTTGACGAGCTCCGATTTCCCGGTTCCCGGGGGTCCTGCCAGGAGTACATGTTCCTGGGCAATGGCCCCGATAATAAGCATTTCTATGATCTCATCCTTGGCGACAAACGTGTTCTGGAGGAGGCTTGCGACATCATCAAGATCGGAGACGGCGTTGAGTAATTCCTGCTGCATAATGATTCCTGTTTTTTCAGTTGTCGATGGCGTCGTAAAAAGTTCCGATATCCTGCGTTGTTGTAGCTTCCCAGACACTCGACATACTGCATGTATAGTCTCGCGCCTGGTAAACCACAACATCTTGTCTATCGAAATTTTTACTTAGCCATCCCGTGACTTTTTACGAATTCATCAGTTATTATTTGTCAGTGATCAGGGTTTTACTGACAAATAATAACTGAAAACTGACCACTGCTGTTAAAGATGGACATGCCGGCGTTCCTGGCGACGCTTCTTTAAGGCGGCGAGTTTGCTGCCGAAATAGCGGGGACTAAGGTTTTTTCCTTCGAGGTGATGTTCGAGACTGGCCTCCTGAAAAATAGCGCGAATCTCGTCATTATTAAAACCCTCGCTATGGATGGCGACAAGGTCAATTAAAGAGGTAATGAAACCTTGGGTGTCAACCCCTTCTTTTTCAAGTTTGAGCATCAGGCTCCTTAGCTCGTTGCTCTCATCACTTTCATCGGGTGTTGTCTCATTTATTATAAACTCTTTGAAATAGGAGTCGATGGCAAAACTTCTGGCATGGATCATGGCCACCTGGCGGCGTGCTTCAAGGTCGGGCAGGCCGATCTCAACCGGTCTCAGACGTGAAGGGCGCAACAGAGCTTCGTCGATGATGTCTATACGGTTGCTGGTGCCGATCACGAGAACCGCCTGATCACGGCGAAAACCGTCCATTTCGGTCAGGAGTTGGGCGACGACCGCGTTGTTGGCCCGGGCCCCGCCGTCAGCATAGACCGACCGCTGGCTGGCGATACTGTCGAATTCATCGAAAAAAATGACAGCCGGGGCATTGCGGCGGGCCGTAGCGAAGAGCTGGCGCAGGTTATTTTCGCTCTGGCCAACATATTTATCCATGATTTCGGGCCCCGAAATCATCTGGATGGTGGCGTTGAGCTCGTTGGCCACCGCTTTGGCGAAAAGGGTCTTGCCGGTACCCGGTGGGCCGTGAAAGATAAAGCCACGGGGCAGCAGTTTACCGCGTTGCTCATCATCAAGGCTTTTGATGTCGCCGGCGATCAGGGCGATGGCGTGTTTAAGCTGGCGCTTAATGTGGTCGTAGCCGCCAATATCGGCAAAGGTTGTGTCCGGGACTTCAACTTCACTGCCGGAAGTGATCTTGAATTCTCGAATCTCCCGATAGATATCTTTAGAGGGGCTTTGCGGAGCGACCTTGGCGCCGACGTAACGCATGGCATTGCGAAATTGAAGAGCGTTAAGGCCGGAAACGTTTTTGAAGAGGGATTCCGGGTCGTAATCGGCAAAGCGTTTTCTCTCACGTTGAGTCAGCAGGCGACTGACGGTGAACTCTTTTGACTCACCCTTTTCAGAGGTCGGATAGCGGGGCAGGCCATTGATCTGGATATGAACGGCAAAACGGTCCGAAAGAACCTTCTTGACCTCCAGGGAGGGATCAAGGAAGGCTAAAAGCTGTGGCTTTTCACCATCTGTAGTGCGCTCGTAAAGGGTCTCTATAGTCGCTCCTTCGTCGACCAGATCAAGAGAACGCAAAACCAGAACCTCGTCGGTTTTGAGGTTGCGCAGAAGAACCGGCAGATTACTGTAGCCGCCCTGCATGGCCCGGTCGAGTTCGCCGGAAAGTCCACTGCGCATCTCCTCCGGTCGGGCTGCATCTAAGACCGGCTTTTTACCGGCCTGATGGCAGACCAGTTCATAGAGGTATTCGGTCAGCATCTTGTCGCAGCTCACCAGGACCGAAAGCCCATGCCGCAGGTAATCTGAGATGCTGTCCATCTCTTCACGATAGGCGCAGCGCACGGCTTCGTTGTCACTGAGTTGCTCGGGAATAGTTGTGCAGCATGTTGCGTCATCACATTGAGATTCCGGGGGCTCATTTTGGTCACTTTGCCAGAGATCCTCCAGGGTGCTGCGCAATCTTCCTGAACCGGGATTGTTGGAAGTCGTACTGTCGTTTTCAGGGACCGTGATCGGTTGGAAAACAAGATTTTTTAAAGGGAGGTCCAGAGTTTTTTTGTCTGGAACAGCGTCCTCAGGAAAGCGGGCCGGAAAAACCTCGAGGAAGTCCCGCAGACTCATTTCATCTTGTTCACGTTTGAATTGTCGACCTTCAATCGATCTCTCGCCAAGGTCAATTTCAATAATTATCTTCTTCATCAGTGGCTGCTTTCTTCTTTATAAAGTAAGGGCGGTATTGCTTGTGCATTAAACCCGCAAAGAAATCAATCATTATTGTTTTAATATAGATTGACGACCGTAGATTGTCAAGAGAGTATTCCACAGGAAGGATCTTTTCTTCTAAACCAGGAGAACCTGAAATGAATCGGTGATCTTAATTAATTTCTCTTTAACAGATTCGTGGTACCAAGTCACCGGCGGGCTGATCAATTATACGTTCTCCGCCTATTAAGG
>JANTGZ010000115.1 GCA_024762675.1 Thermodesulfobacteriota bacterium
ATCGCTGGTTATTTTATAGTAAGCTTGATAGTTGGTTACATCGCATCCGGACAGAGAATGGAGAGGCTTTTGCCTGCATTATCCCCATATAATCAACGTAAAGAGTTAAGTTAAGCCGTCGGCATTGTCGACGGCTCTCTTTTTTTTATATATTATATTTTCAAGTTCATGGCCGATCTCAGTAAGTCCATAGCAATCGTAGGTTTGGGTCGAGTTGGTACAGCACTGGCTGTCCTCTTATGGAGGCAGGGGTTTCGCAATCTCAGAGTCTGTGATCACAATTCAGCTAAAGTCAACATCTTGAAAGAGTTGACTGATGGTTCAATATCGGACTGTTCCACGCCGGCGGAGACGATCGTCGGGGCCGACCTGACTTTTATAG
Source organism: Thermodesulfobacteriota bacterium (assembly GCA_024762675.1). Lineage (GTDB taxonomy): Bacteria > Desulfobacterota > Anaeroferrophillalia > Anaeroferrophillales > Tharpellaceae > Tharpella. Next base: position 383 of record JANTGZ010000115.1, read on the forward strand.
CAGTCCAGGATCGTTATATTTCAGAAGTTGCCCGCAGCCTGGCCGAATCTGATCAAAGTAAGGATGTCACGGGGCGTCTTTTTGCCCATTTGAGCGGTTCGCTCACCTCTGTAGTGCTGCAGCCTCTGGCCGCATTGAATGCTATTACCTTCTCTTTGCACCCACTTCAGAGCGTGGCTGATGTTGAGGGGGGGGTGAAAGTTCTTGCCGGTTCATATTTTTCTTTCGAAGGGGATGAAAGGGCTTTCTCTGCGGCCGAGACCGTGGTTGCTGCTTTAAGTGGTGACTTGATTCGTCTCGCAGCCGCTGATAAGGTTCTCTATCATGCCGCCGCCGTGGTCTCCTCCAACTTCTTTATCGCCTTAGAAGAGATGGCGATCACCATGATGAGTGGGATTGGGGTCGATGCCGATACTGCCCGCCGCATGCTTTTGCCTCTGATTCGCGGCAGCTTTGAAAATCTTGAACGAGTCTCTCCGGCTGAAGCCCTGACCGGGCCGATTGTTAGGGGTGATGATCAGACGGTTGCGGCTCACTTGGCTGCCTTGAGGGAGAAGTTTCCTGGCTATGTTTCAGCCTATCGACTGCTGGCCGCCTTAAATGTTGATCTGGCCAAACAAAAAGGTGAGATCACTGATGCTGATTTTCCCTCTCTTCAATTGTGATGTGGTCATTAGTAACCCTGAACCTTGAATCCTGAACCTTGAATCCTGAACCTTGAACTGAAATCAATGACCTCCTACTCTTTTCCGCCTGAATTTGTCAGTGATTTAAGATCGCGTATCGATATTGTCGAGCTCGTTGGTGACTATGTAGCCTTGACCAAGGCCGGGGTGAACTATAAAGGGTTATGTCCTTTTCATGGAGAAAAGACGCCATCCTTTACCGTCCACCAAGGGAAAGCTATCTTCCACTGTTTTGGTTGTGGAGTAGGGGGAGATGCGATCGGTTTTTTAAAGCGGATCGAAAACCTCTCATATCCGGAAACCTTGATTCGTCTGGCGACTAGAGCCGGTGTTGATATCTCTCCTTATGAGCGGCGGCGGGGTAGTCTTGAGGCTCAGGCCAAAGCCCGTTCTGAGCGTGAGCAATTAGAAAGCGCGGTGGCATGTGCGCAGAATTTTTTTGTTCGTCAGTTGCAGGGTAATCTGAATGGGAATGTCGGCCACTATTTACAAAAGCGCGGGATAGATCCGCTGCAGGCGAAAAACTTCGGTCTCGGTTTTGCCCCCGATGCCTGGTCTGCACTAAAAGATGAAATGGGGCGTCAGGGGATCGATGAGAAGGTGGCGGTTGCCGCCGGGCTGCTGGTTCAGAAAGAGGGCAGCAATCGCCGTTATGATCGTTTTCGCGATCGTCTGATCTTTCCGATCCGTGATGTTGGTGGTTCTGTGATCGGCTTTGGGGGGCGTTCGCTGGGAGATGGTGAACCCAAATATCTTAACAGCCCGGAGTCGCCGATTTTCAATAAACGCCGCCTGCTTTACGATCTTCACCATGCCCGGCCGGCGATTGCTAAATCCGGGTCAGCTTTTCTGGTTGAAGGTTATATGGATGCCTTGGCGCTCTATCTGCGCGGGGTTGATAATGTTATTGCTACTTTAGGAACCGCGCTTTCGGAAGAGAATGTCGGGGCGGTTAAACGTTATACAAATAAAGTGGCAATTTTTTTTGATAATGATCGGGCCGGAAAGGCCGCAGCTTTTCGTTCCCTGCCTCTCTTTATGGCGGTCGGGATCATGCCCGACATAGTTTTGCTGCCGGATGGTGTAAAAGATCCGGATCAGCTCGCCGCCGGCCTTGATGATCCGGGTCTGCAGCAAGCCCTGGCTCAACAGACCTCACTATTTGATTTTTTTCTTCAAGATAAAGGGGCCGGGCTCAATGGCTACAACGATCGCCTGCAGTTTTTGCGTGAAGTTTTAGAGATGATTCTGCGTTTGCCGGATGATCCTTTACGCGGAATGGCTTTGCGTTCAACGGCGGAAACCCTTCGTTTAGCTGAAGAGATTGTTCTCGATGAGTATCGCCGGGTACGTCAGTACCGTCAAAAATATCCGGCCCGAGGTGGGGATCGATCTTCCAGTGAGTTGGTTTCAGCTGGTGGTGTTAAGGGAGTCTCTTCGCAGGCAACATCAAGGACGGGAACGCGGCCTGAAGAGATGATTCTGGCAACTTTTCTGACCTACCCTCAACTCTATAATGAGTTCGCTAACGATTATCTCGATCTTGTGGAGCGCCAGGATTGTTGTCAGCTGTGCCGGGAACTGGCTCAGGGTTCTGGTGGTGACGACGGTAAAGCTCTGTTGCAGCAGCTTGCCGGCAGCGGGGACGACGACTCTCTTTGCTCCCTCTATGCTCGGCTGGTGCATCTTCCGGCCCCGGCTGAAGATCTTGAAATGGCTCGAAAAGTTGTTTGTGACTGTCTTGTAAGTTTAAGAAGGCGCCAAGGTCATGAGCAGGGCCGAAATCTCGATCGGGAACTTACACAGTGTCGGGATGAAGAGCAGATGTTTGCCCTTTTGCGGCGGAAGATGGAGATTAAAAAAAGTTTGATGGCTTAGCCATCTCTTGAATAATAGAGTCTTAAAATTGATGAATATGCTTGGAATTCTGGATAAGGGGTGAAAATGTCGGTGACATCAAATGCTACAGCCGCAGAGGTAAGGAACGTTAAGGGTTCTGATATCATAATAAATTCAGATGATATTAAAGCTTTGATTCTTCAGGGTAAAGAGAAAGGTTTTCTTTCCTATGCCCAGATAAATGATGTCTTGCCGCCGGAAGCGGTCTCGCCGGAGAAAATCGATGAGATGTTGATGCTCTTTGCTGAGATGGGAATTGACGTTGTCGATGGTGACAAGGCTACAAAGTTGTCGGAAGCCGGAGCTGCCCAGGGAAAAGAAGGACTTGAGACGAGCCCGCCGGGTGCCGTTGCCGAGAGCTCTTCTGAACGGCACCACGACCCGGTGCGTATGTATCTTTGGGAGATGGGGTCGGTGCCCCTGCTTACCCGTGAGGGTGAGGTTGATATTGCCAAAAAGATTGATGATGGTGAAAGAGAAGTTGTCAAGGCTTTGTTGAAATCGGTCTTGACGGTTAATACTATAAAATATCTCGGAGACTTGCTTAAATCCGAAGAGATTGGCGTAAAAGCCATCAGTCGAGATATTGAGGAAGAGGTTGAGATTGAAGAGGACATAGATAGCGGCCTGGTTTCCCTGGATGACGAAGATGATGTAGATGACGAAGCCTCAACGGAGACTGATGACGATATTGAGGACCAAAAGGAGGTCGCCGAGCTGATTGCTTCTGAGAATGAGGCTGATCAGGATGATGAGAGTCTGGCGCAGAGAATTATTAGTGGGATCGATACCATTATCACACTTTTTGCCGAGAACCGGGCGCATCGTAACCGGCTTAAACATCCTGATGCCGAGTTACGGTCGTCGGCCAAAAGGAGTGCTTTAAGAGGGCGTATTAAAGCAAACGAGCGCGAAATTATTAATCAGTTTTATGCTCTCAAGCTCAGGCCTGTGGTGATTGAAGATATTATTGCCAACCTCAAAAGCTATGTTGACATGGGCCGCAACTTAGAGCAGATGATTACCCGGGTTGAAGCCCGCTATCAGACCCGTCTGCGTAATCTGCGCACCATTTGTAAAGAGTGTGTCAAGAATGAGAAGAAGCGTAAAGCCTTTGCTCAAGAGCACGGTCTTGATGATGATGGTTTTGATGATCTTTGGTTTCGAGTTGACAATCTGAGCGCCAAACTGAAAAGAATCAGTGATGATACCGGCTTGAGCCTGGCCGATCTGAAACGGGTCGATCAGCAGACTACGGTTGGTGAACGTAAGGCTGAAAATGCTAAAAATCAACTTATAAAGGCAAATTTGCGGTTGGTTGTCAGTATCGCCAAAAAATATACCAATCGCGGACTTCAATTTCTCGATCTGATTCAAGAAGGAAATATAGGTTTAATGAAAGCGGTCGATAAATTTGAATATCAACGTGGTTATAAGTTCAGCACCTACGCCACCTGGTGGATTCGCCAGGCGATAACCCGCGCGATTGCCGATCAGGCACGCACTATTCGAATTCCGGTTCACATGATTGAGACGATCAACAAGTTGATTCGAACATCAAGAGTGCTCCTGCAGGAGTTGGGGCGCGAGCCGACCCCTGAAGAGATTGCTGAACGTATGGATATCGCGCTCGATAAAGTGAAAAAGGTTTTAAAGATAGCTAAAGAGCCGATCTCACTGGAGACCCCGATTGGCGAGGAGGAAGACAGCCATTTAGGTGATTTCATCGAGGACAAGAAAGCGGTAAATCCTCTTGATTCAGTTGTTAAGGGAGACCTTGCGAGCCAGACCCAGTTTGTTTTGGGAAGCTTGACGAACCGGGAAGAGAAGGTTTTGCGGCTTCGTTTCGGGATTGGGGAGCGTTGTGACCACACCCTGGAAGAGGTGGGGCAGGATTTTGAGGTTACCCGTGAACGAATTCGTCAGATTGAAGCTAAAGCACTACGTAAGTTACGCCACCCCAGTCGCAGCCGTAAATTGCGAGGTTTCATCGAGTATTGATGACAGCCGATTTACGATTAAAAGGCCGGGCGCGCTTTATGCCCCGGCCTTTTTTAATGCCTGGATATTAGCTTCGTAATCATTGGATCTGAAAACCGCTGAGCCGGCAACAAAGATGTCAGCTCCGGCAGCTTCGGCCGCGGCGATGGTTTCAGCTTTAATGCCGCCGTCAACTTCAATAAGAAGAGGTTTTTCCCGCTCTCCGGCAAATTCCCTTATCCTGGCAATTTTGTTAAGTGCAGCCGGGATCATCGCTTGGCCACCAAAGCCGGGGTTTACGGTCATGACCAGTACCAGATCGACCTCGCTGATGATATCTTCAAGCATTAAGGCCGGGGTTGCCGGGTTAATGGAAACTCCGGCCTTAATGTTGTGGGATTTTATCATCTGGATCAAACGGTGGAGATGGACTCCCGATTCCTGGTGGACGGTGAGAATGTCAGCTCCGGCTTCGGCAAAGTCATCGATGTAGGATTCCGGCTCCGAGATCATCAGGTGAACGTCAAAAAGGAGCTTGCTGTGGGGGCGCAGGGCCTTTACTACTGCAGGGCCAATTGTTAGGTTGGGGACAAAATGACCATCCATGACATCAACATGGATGAGGTCGGCTCCGGCTTTGTCCACCGCCCTGACCTCCTCTCCGAGACGGCTGAAATCAGCAGATAAAATAGATGGGGCGATCATGCGCATAGTGGTAATTCCTTATCTTGGTTGCAAATTGTAGTTGACTGTGGGCCGTAGCCAGTGCTTTTTTCTGATCACTGACTATGCGATTCTGGTCATGAGAGCGGCGAAAAAGCCGTCCATTGTTGACTCTTTGATTAAACTGGTTTCGAGAAAACCTTCGCGGCTGATGATATTCTGTAATCGTTCCGGCTTAAACTCCTCTTTGGACAATTGTCGAAAATTACTGTTTTCAGAGAGGAAATGCCGCACGACCTCTTGGTTCTCTTTCCGGATGGTCGTGCATGTGGCATAGAGCAGACGACCTCCAATTTTGAGGTACCTAGAACAATTTTGCAGGATTTGCAATTGAATTGTCGCAAGTTGATCACTCTCTTCATTTTTTTTGCGCCAGCGCAAGTCGGCCCGTCGACGGATAACCCCGAGTCCCGAACAGGGTGCATCGACCAAAATGGCATCATAGGCATGCGCCAGATCAGTCGGTAGAGCCTTGCTCAGGTCAACACATACCGGTTTTATTGAGGATAATTCAAGGCGCTTGGCTGTTTCTACGACACGTTTAAGGCGTCTGGGTTCCCGGTCAGCGGCAATGATTTTACTTTTGTCGTCACTGAGTTCGGTAAGGTGGGCGGTTTTGCCGCCCGGTGCGGCGCAGGCGTCCAGGATAAGCTCGCCGGGCTGAGGGTTTAAGAGTTCTCCGATAAGTTGGGCCCCTTCATCCTGAACGCTCAAAAAGCCTTTCTTGAACTCTTCTGAACTGAGTAGAGGGGCGGCCTGGACTGCGCTGAAAGCATTTTCGGCATAGAGGCCCGGTACCAGTTTGAGGTCTGTGTCGTTTCTGGCTTCAAAACGGAGTAAGAGATCCTTCCTGGAGAGTTTCAACCGGTTTACACGAAAGGTGGTGCCGGTGAACCGGTTGGCCTGCAGGCAGAGGTTCTGGACTGCAGGTTTGTCGAAATTATTCTGCCACTGCTTGATCAGCCAGACTGGTAAGGAGTGGAGGATGGCCAGGTTGTCAGCTTCGTTATTGTCTTTGGGTAGCAGTTCATGCCTGCCTAGGCGTAGATAGGAACGTAATATGCCGTTAACAAAACCTTCCCGGCCGGGTGCAATGATCTTGGTCAGGTTGACCGCTTCCGAAACTATAGCATAACCAGGTCGGGGACTATCGGTTGGAAAGTCCAGTTCAAAAAGAGCCAGGCGGAGGATGCTTTTAAGTTCCGGTTTTATCTTTTTATTGCGGTTTTGCAGTTTGTCAATAAAGTGGTCAAGTCGCAGACGCCAGCGGACAACTCCGGCGACTAAATTGGTTGCTAGAGTTCTTTGGACCTGGTTGTACTCTAGTTTCGTTTTGCGCAGGTGCTTTTCCAGGAGTTGGTCGAGGGCCTGAGGTTGTTTCTCCCACTCAACTAGAAGCCTGCAAACAATCTTTCTGATATCTTGGTCAGTCATGGTGGGCGAGAGGTGTAATTTTCCTTATTTCACAAAGCGGCAACTATTTTTTTGAGAAAAAATGATTTTTGATTACTCTTCCAATCCTATCACAGAGCTTGAAAAATAGGAACAGATAAGAAGAGAGGCACTCATTCTGGTAGGCTCTTTATGGATTAGTTGAACAATTTACAAGTGATTTTAAATTAGCTTAGTCGGTTTAGCTGCCAAGAAGTTGCAATTCAGTTTTAGGCCGAGAAGTTCTAGATGGATGGAGGAGTAAGGTTTCTACTTTTAGCTTGCATTTTTAATGAAAAACAATTAGAGAATTTCCCGTTTTTACTTGGATTCTGTGGAAGATTTGGTTGTGAGGAGACGTTAAGTTTCCATCTGGTAAATGATGTTAGGGTTTTAGGAGTGTAGATTTAAAAAACACTAGTATTTCTGCCGGTGTAGCTCAGGTGGTAGAGCAACTGATTCGTAATCAGTAGGTCCGCAGTTCGAGTCTGCGCATCGGCTCAGTAAAATCAAGGAGTTATAGCTCTTCAAGCTGTAACTCCTTTTTTGTGTGAGAGTCCGTGTGAGACTGCTTTCTGGCAATTTCACAGAGCATTATGGCTTCTCTTTCGATGCCGCCCATATTGTGAAGATAAATTTCCGTAGTGGTGCGGCTTTCATGGGCGAGAACTTTTTGGATCACGCTAATAGAAATATTGCTCTTCTCCATAAGTGATGCCCCGGCATGTCTGAGAGTGTTAACCTAAATATATGTCCAAATTCAAGGCCACTGGCTCTTTTAGAGCGAGAGCAATTAAGGAATGAGTCTAAAGCTTATTACACCAGCAGTGTGGGGAGATTCGCGCACTTGAAATAAGATTAAGTCACAACTTTCTGACTTGTTATAACAGTCTGATTTTACAGCTTTAATCGCGTTATTTTAGGGTTTGATTTTATTTTGCCTTTCTCTGCGTCTTTGCGT
>JANTGZ010000116.1 GCA_024762675.1 Thermodesulfobacteriota bacterium
GAATAGAGCCCATTGAAATTGCTGCTGTTTGAGCGCCTTAGCGCGAGTTCAGCAATTTGGGCGGAATGAGCGCTGGAAAAACAGAAATTGAGCTTAAGAAGTGGAGAAAAACCACCTGAACACCTACGCTGAGTAATTACGAAAATCATCCGTTCACTTAATCCCGGTTACATGGTATGGGCAGTTTGATTTGACAGGAAGTGAAAAATGGTCAAAAATGAAATAGCAGATATGAAAGTTGGAGTGGTGGGTGCCGGTGCCATTGGTGGAATTTGTGCAGCGTATATAAAAAAAGCCGGATTTGATGTTCAGATTGTCGGTAGAAATCAAGACCACGCAAAAGATATCATGATGGAGGGTATTACAGTTTCCGGGATTAAAGGCAGTCTGAATGTGAAGATGGATGCTGTCAGTCGGATTGAAGATATGGCCAAGGATCGAGATATTGTGTTGCTCGGGGTCAAAGCCACGGAAATGATTGAAGCAGCTCGGAAGATGATTCCAAACCTGAAACCCGAGGCCACGGTAGTATCTCTGCAAAATGGGTTTTGTGAGGATGCCCTTGGCGAAATTCTGGGTCGAGAGAGAGTGATAGGATGTGTCACCGGGTGGGGGGCAACCATGCACTCACCCTGTAAACTGGAAATGACCTCTTCAGGCGATTTTATTGTTGGTAATATCGATAATAGAGAGGATTCAAGACTTGCACGGATCCAAACAATCTTGAACTATGTTCTTCCTACGAAAATTTCAAACAACATCTCAGGCGATCTTTATGCTAAACTGATTATTAATTCATGTATAACCTCAGTCGGGGCTGTCTGCGGGCTCTATCTTGGAGAGATGTTGTCAAGAAAAGGAGTAAGGCAGATATTTTTTAAGATTATGGAAGAGGCGTTAGAGGTTGCCAAAGCCCTCGATATCCAAGTGGAAGTTCTTGCCGGTAAGCTCAATTACTATGAGTTTTTAGAAAACGACGGTTTTTGGGCAGATTTCAAAAGACATCTATCTTTAAGGGCAATAGGATTTAAGTACAGGAAACTGAAATCATCCAGTCTGCAGTCTCTTGAAAGGGGAAGAGAGACGGAGATCGATTATCTTAACGGCTTTATTACAGCCAATGCCGAAAGATATCATATCAGCACGCCGGTGAATAATCAGGTTTATCAAATGGTAAAAGAGATTGAACAGGGAAAGAGAAAAATATCTCCAGATAACCTGGATCTGATATTGTCTAAATAAGTTACTTGTAATAGTTTAAAGATTTTTCCTTATTGCTCTTGATATTTTGCGACTTTTTTGTGAGCCCATCAATTTTTCTGAGGTGATATCATGAAGACGGCATCCTCTGTAGCACAAATATTTTGCTGCCTGTTGTTTGTTTTTTTCTGTTTTGCCTGTAATAAAGATACGGAGTCGATACGTATCGGTTTGGCTATTAACCTCAGTGGCCTTGGGGGGACGGCCGGAGAGCATATCCGGGACGGTGCCCTGCTTGCGGTTGATGAAATTAACCGACAGGGCGGTGTCAACGGAAGACCCCTCGAGTTGCTTGTTCGAGATGATGAGAATAGTGAGGATGGGGTAAAAAAGGCGGACGAGTCGCTTCTTGAAGCCGGGGTTGCTGCTATCATCGGCCATAGTTACTCCTCAAGCACCGTAACCGCCCACCCCATAGTAACTTCCAGTAATACTTTACTCATCACCGCATATGCGGCAACGACCAAGCTCAGCAGCAAAGATGACCTGTTTTTTCGTACCTCTGTGGATTGTACTTTATATGGCAAAAAAACCGCTGACTGGCTTAGGCGGAAGCAGGTGGATTCGGTTGTTTTCCTGATGGATATGGCTAACTCTGCTTTTGTCCTCGATTATGTTAATAAGGTGAAAATTTTTTACCAGGGTGAAAGTTCAGAGGTGCGGTTTCACTCACGAGATCAAGTCGATTGGTCAAAACTTATTCGAGATCTGCTTGCACCGAAATCGGAGGCGATTGTCATGCTCACTGAAGCGAGCATGACTGGAGTGGCTCTGCAAAAGCTACACGCTGCAGGATATGAGGGACTTAAGCTCGGTTCTATTTGGACACACACGCCGGAATTGATGCGATATGCTGGTAAAGACGCCGAAGGTTTTTCACTTATCACTTTTATCGACCCCGACAACAATCGACCCGCATACAACTCATTTTCAGCAAAAATGATGGAGATGTTTCAAAGGCAGGCCAATGCCCGGTCAGCAAGATCCTACGAATTAGTTATGATTTTGGCTGATGCCTTAAAACGAGTTCCAACTATCAACAGCATGGAGCTTAAAAAAGCCCTGCTTGCCGGTGAATATGAGACCCTCATGGGTAAAGTTGTCTTTGACCGTTTTGGTGATGTGGTGCGACCGGTTTACGAAGTGATTGTTCGAGAGGGCCGGTTCAGAAACAATGGAGAGCTGTAACGTGTCTCATCGTTCTTTGCGTAAACAGGTAGCCCTGGTGCTGTCCACCGTGGCTTTGCCCTGTTTTATTCTGGTTATTGTCGTTGCGGCAATACGGAATTACCAGGCGGTCAAAGAAGATTATGCCAACTCTATGCGGGCGCGGATAGGTGTAGTCCGCTCACTTATTGCCGATACGGTGCTGAATCAGGAGAGCCAGGTTTTAAATCTGGTCGATCGGGTTGTCTGGCTTATGCCGCAGGAGAAGCTTGCCGTTATTGCTCGTGATCTGCATCTGCACAGGCCTGGCAATACCTGGTATGTAGTTGATGGTCGAGGGCGGGTTCTGCTTGCAGCAGACCCCTTCAGTGAATATGTCGATCTCGATTTCAGCTGTATGGGTATACCTGGTAACGGGCAGAAGGTGCTTCACCGCCAGTCCCTGCTGACTAAGCGATCAATGGTCAGTGTTCAGTACCAGCTCGGTGAAGAAATGCAGTTGGTTGTGGAAATTGATCTGGCAAACATTATTCCGAATATGGCCCATTTTACAGAAAACCAACTTTTTATTGGGGAACATTTTTTTGTTCTTTCTCCCAGCGGTAAGGTAATCTATCATCCTGATCGAACTCTGGTGCGGACCCGGGCCAATTTAAAGTTTGCCATGAAAAATATAAGCAAGCCTGATGCAAACGGTCTCTTTACCTTTCTCTATCAGGAGGAAAAGTATATTGCTCTCAGTGAGCCTTTCACTGTCCCCACGGGCTGGACGATGTATTACAGTTTGCCCTGGCGAGTCATGTTTGATAAGGCGGCTCGCGTTGTGGTTGGTCAGGTGGGTTTGTTAATTCTCCTTTTCTCGCTTCTTTTTCTTCTCCTGGTGCAAATTTTAAACTACTTTTTTTCAAAACCGGTGAGCCGGATTGTAGCTGCATTGCACTCTTCAGATAAATCCGGTGAGTTTGAGATCAGTCCGGATATGACCGGTGGGGTTATGGAGCTGGAGACGATTCTGCTGGCAATCAAAAATCGTGACGAGGCCATTGACCGGAGTTTTAAGCAGTTTCAGGCCGTTCTCGACAGTCTTGAATCAATAGTTTATGTGGCGGATATGCAGAATCATACGCTACTTTTTATAAACCGCTATGCACGGGAGAGAGTTGGCGATGTTCTGGGGCAAAAATGTTATAGATCCTTTCAAACGGGGCAGAATGTTCCGTGTTCCTTTTGTACCAATGATCGGCTGCTGGATGAGGATGGTAACCCGACTGGTGTTCATGTCTGGGAGTTCCAGAATGTCGGAGTTGAGCAGTGGTATGAATATCGGGATCAGGCAATCACCTGGATTGATGGTAAAATAGTTAGAATGACGATTGCGACCGACATTACGGATCGAAAAAATGCTGAAGCTGAATTGTTACAGGAGAAGGAACAGCTGGCCGTTACCCTGCGCTCGATAGGAGATGCCGTTATTACTACTGATGTTGATGCCGGGATTGTTCTTCTTAACAAGGTCGCAGAGCAGTTGACCGGTTGGAGTCAGGAAGAGGCACGAGGCCGGGATTTGACAGAGGTTTTCCATATTATCAACGAGAAATCCCGCAAGATTTGTGAAAGTCCTGTGGAAAGAGTACTGGAGTATGGAGAGACAATCAGTCTGGCAAATCATACCTTGTTAATCTCTAGAGATGGAACTGAAAGAAGTATCGCCGATAGCGGTGCGCCGATTCGTGACCGGGAAAGTCAGGTGATCGGGGTTGTGCTGGTGTTCAGGGACGTTACTGAAATCCATAAGAGTGAAAAGGAGCTACTCAAGATCAGGAAGTTGGAATCAGTTGGTGTTTTAGCTGGCGGTATTGCACATGATTTCAATAATATACTCACGGTAATTCTTGGTAACCTAAACCTGGCGGAGTACTATCTTGATTCCCATGAAAAAGCCTATTCATTGATTAAAAATGCCGACAAGGCCTGTTTAAGGGCCCGGGATCTAGCCCTGCAACTGCTCACCTTTTCCCGCGGCGGCGAACCGGTGCGCGAGTTGACCTCTCTCGCAAAGCTGATCCGTGAATCGGCGGATTTTGTTCTTCATGGCAGCAATATTGTCTGCAAGTATAATATACCTGAAGATCTGTGGTCAGCCGAGGTCGATGCGGGGCAAATGAGTCAGGTTATTCAGAATCTGGTGATCAATGGTTGCCATGCAATGCCGAATGGCGGTGTTGTTGAAATCAGTTGTGTTAACCGTAGTTTGGAAGAGGTTGCGAAAATCCCTTTCCGTGGAAGTGGGAATTATGTGGAAATAAAGGTGACGGATTACGGAGCGGGTATTCCGGATGAAATTATAGACCAGGTTTTTGATCCCTATTTTACGACTAAAGAGGAAGGCAGTGGGCTTGGGCTTGCAATTGTTCACTCCATTATTAGTAAACATGGGGCTCACATCGGGGTTGAGTCAGCTATCGGTAAAGGTACGACATTTACTATTCTGTTGCCGGCATCCATTAAACATATAGAAGAGGAGATGCTTGCGGTACAGACAGCGTCAGGAAGTGGCACGGTGATGGTCATGGATGACGATGCTATGATTCTTGAAGTGGCGCAGCAGATGCTCGAATATCTCGGTTATGAGGTGCTGATCGCCGGGGATGGGGTTGCGGCGATCAGTTTGTTCAAAGAACGTCAGGAAGCAGGTAACCCTGTTGACCTGGTCATAATGGATCTGACTATCCCCGGTGGTATGGGTGGTTGGGAGGCGATTCAAGAGTTGCAGGCCCTGTACCCGGAGGTCAAGGCCATTGTGGCCAGCGGCTATTCCAATGATCCCGTTATGGCGGAGTATGAGAAGTACGGATTTGTCGGGTCGCTGCATAAACCCTTTGAATTGGCTGAATTGAGTCGGAAAGTCCGGTCGGTTCTGGCAAACTGAAAATCAGGGATCCTAAGGAAACGGCAAACCTTTTTTGTAACCGGGTGACAACCTTTGGGAATTAAATGGCCGTCAAGGCCGTGTCGGCCAATATTTGTTTATTGAGAATGCAAAGTTGTTATGATGCTGATGATGAAGAAGTAAGTGAGCCACAACAAAATTATAAAATATGAGAAGCGCATCTAAGGGTCTGTCGTGATACGGATCGGTTTATTTGTCATTTGTACCCTGTTTTTTGTTCGTTTCTCCTGGCGGACTTTAAAGAATCCTGGAGCCCACGGTTTTTATCGGTTTTTTGTTTTTGAAGGGCTTTTGCTCCTGGTTTTGCTGAATCATCCGTACTGGTTCAGGGATCCTTTTTCACCGCTGCATCTTTTTTCCTGGTTGCTTTTGCTGGCCTCGATTTTTTTTGTTGTCCAGTCTTTCTTGCTGCTTAAACGGCGTGGCGGTCATGCCAGGCGTGACGAGATGCCGGAGAACCACACTTTTGAAAATACCGTCCAGGTTGTGGAAGTGGGACTCTATCGTTATATTCGACATCCGATGTATGCATCCCTGCTTTTTCTGGGATGGGGTGCTTTTTTTAAACATATTACACTGTTAAATATTGTTCTTATTATATTGGTGAGTGCCCTCCTTGCAGTTGCGGCGAAGGTTGAGGAGCGTGAAAATATCCGGTTTTTTGGTGCAGTGTATATGGAATACATGCAGCGAACGAGGATGTTTATTCCCTGGTTGTGGTAAAATTGGTGTAACTATCCAGCCAATTTATCTTTGAGGGCGTTCAGGTGGTTTTTCGTAACGTCTCGCGAAATTTCGTCGTTTTCCCCAGCGCAATAAGCCCATTAAAATTGCTGTTGTTTGAACGCCTTAGCGTGAGTTCAGCAATTTGGGCGTAATGAGCGCTGGAAAAACAGAAATTGAGCTTAAGAAGTGGAGAAAAACCACCTGAACACCCGGACGCTGAATAGTTACAAATTGGTTTTATGAAAAAGGTTTTAGTGCTTTATTATTCGCAAAGCGGTCAGCTTGAAAATGTTATGGACCGGATTGTCGCTCCTCTGCTGAAGAGTGATGATATAGAGTGTGATTATCGTCAGATTAAACCGGTTAATCCATATCCTTATCCATGGCCTTTCTATAGGTTTTTCAACACTTTTCCTGAAGCGGTTAATCTCAATGGATGTGAGGTTGAGCCGATCACGGTGAAGAGAGAGTATGATTTGATCGTGCTTGGCTATACGGTATGGTTCCTGTCGCCTTCGATTCCGGTGGCCGGTTTTTTAAAAAGTGAACAGGCTCAACGCTTATTTAAAGATAAGCCGGTCGTAACCGTGATCGCTTGCCGCGATATGTGGCTCATCGCCCAGGAGAAGATGAAGGCGTTGCTTGACGATCTTGGCGCTCGTTTAATCGATAACGTGGTTATGGTGGATCAGGGGAAATCGCTCTACACCTTTGTCACAACCCCGCGTTGGTTATTGACCGGGAAAAAGGATGCCTTCTGGTTTTTCCCCAAAGCCGGAGTTCCCGAGGCGGCCATTGCCGCCTCGTTACGTTTCGGTGAACGTTTGGCTGAAGCTTTACGCAAAGGTGAAGAGCAGTGTCGTGCCCCCATGCTGCGTAACCTGGGTGCCGTTAATGTCAACGGTAAACTGATCGCGTCCGAGCGCATAGCTCATCGCAGTTTTTTGATTTGGAGTAAGTTGATCAAAAAAGCGGGAGAGCCTGACTCCAAAGGCCGCAATATAGTGATTACGATCTATGCGGTTTTTCTGCTGACCTTGATACTGACCGTTGTCCCGTTGAACCTGTTAATCCGTAAGCTCATCTATCCGTTTCGAAAAAATACTATTGACAAGGCTGTTACTTACTATGAACAGCCTTCTGGAAGGTAAAAGAGGAATGCAAAAGGTTTATATCAATAATATCGCGGCTTTTTTACCGAACCAACCGGTTGCAAACGAAGCCATGGAGTCAGTTTTAGGGCAGGTCGGAGAACGGCCGTCGCGGGTTCGTAAACTGATTCTACGCAGCAACAAAATCACATCCAGATATTATGCGATTGACCCGGATACGGGTGCAGCAACCCATAATAATACTGAGTTGGCGGCAGAAGCTATTCGTAAACTGGCTGAGCAGGGGTGCGATATTGATGCGATTGAGTTACTTGCCTGTGGTACGGCTCTACCGGATCAATTGATGCCAAACCACGCTCTAATGGTTCACGGAGAGCTTGGGATACCGCCTTGCGAAGCGATTGCGACCTCAGGCATCTGTCTGGCGGGGACGATGTCACTTAAATACGGCTATCTGTCGATCCTCTCCGGGCAGAGTAAGAATTCTGTGGCAACCGGTTCGGAGAATGTTTCATCAATGTTGCGCGGTCGGAATTTTCAGGAGGAGATTGACTCCCGTATCGCTCAGTTGGAAAAAAATCCGGTGGTCGCTTTTGATAAGGATTTCTTACGCTGGATGCTGAGTGACGGTGCCGGCGCACTCTGGATGAGTGATACGCCCAACGTCGAGGGGGTATCCCTGCAGATCGACTGGAT
>JANTGZ010000117.1 GCA_024762675.1 Thermodesulfobacteriota bacterium
TTAAGATTTTGGTTACACGGCAAAGAAGGAAATTTAGGAATGAGAAAAAAACTATTTATTATTATCATACTGGCAGTGTTTGCGCAATTTTTCATGGTCACAAACAGAGTCTCAGCAGAGGAGCTTTCAGGGCTGAATCTTTCGGCAACCGACAAACTCCTTTTCGATGATATTCCGTCCGTTTTTTCAGCCTCAAAATATGAACAGAAGATCACCGATGCACCCGCCAAAATCAGTATTGTAACGGCCCAAGAGATCGCCCGCTACGGTTATCAGACAATGGCCGATATCCTGCGTAGCCTGCCCGGATTTTATATCTCCAATGACCGAAATTATGGCTATCTGGGAATCCGGGGCTTCAGTATTCCCGGAGATTACAATACCAGGGCACCGGCTTAGGCCTCTCCCTCTCTCGACAGATGATTGAGTTACACAAAGGAAAACTCTGGGCTGAGAGCCCGGGACCTGATCAGGGCTCAACTTTTTCATTTACACTTCCTCTGTAAAGATGCGCCAAGAGATAGAGCATGCCACATAAAACAGATATATACGACATCGACCTTTTTTCCTTTAAAGAAAAATCAAGAAGAATCAAACTTCTCTATTTGATTCTTCTTATAGCCGTCGTCATTCTTTTACCAATGGCTGTAGTTGCCTTTTTGCAGGACAACAAAGCACTCGCCCTGGCCGATACAATCAGTGCCCTATATCTGTGCGCCGTCTTTTTTTACCAAAAGAAAACTCACCGCGATAATCTGGCGATATATGCAGGGATTGTTTTTTGTGCATTTTTCTATCTCTATCTTTTTGTCCTTGGCGGAGTCGGCAACAGCGCTTTTCTCTGGTTCTACACCTTTCCCCTCTTTGCATCATTCCTCTTGGGCTCCAAGAAGGGTTTGATTGTTTCTCTCTCTACACTAGCTGCGGCCATTTTATATTTTTCGATAACCAAATTGAGTGATTTTCATTTCGCTGTATACCGCAGCGATTTGATGATCAGATTTTTTGCTTCAGTGTTGGTAGTTATCTTATTCTCCTATGTCGCTGAAAAAAATCGAGAATCTTCCTATGATTCACTGGAGAAAGCAAATAGAGAACTTGAGAACCTGACAACTACCCTCACAGATAATAATAAAAAATTGATTCATGAAATTTCTCAAAGAAAAAAGAGTGAAGAGAATCTGGTTTTAGAAAAGCAAAAAGCTGATGAGGCCAACAAAACAAAAAGTGAATTCCTGGCCAATATGAGCCATGAACTGCGAACCCCCTTAAACCATATTATCGGCTTTACCGATCTCGTGCACAACAATACATGTGGTCCATTAAATGATACGCAGAAAGAGTTTCTTGGCGATGTCCTGAGCAGCAGCAAACATCTTCTCTCTCTTATTAACGATATACTTGACCTCTCCAAGGTTGAAGCCGGCAAAATGAATCTTGAGCTCAGCGATATTGCCCTTGAACCTTTTCTTGAACAAAGCCTGACAATGATAAGGGAAAAGGCTTTAAAGCACCGCCTGCGGCTTACTCTTGCGATTCAGGATGATCTCACTACGCTGCGGGGGGATGAACGTAAACTTAAGCAGGTACTTTACAACCTGTTATCCAATGCGGCTAAATTCACCCCGGACGGAGGGGCTATCAGCATCAATGTTTCATTGCTGAATGATAACGAACATCAATTTACAAGCAACAAACCCCACAAAAACTGGCTCAAAATTGCCGTCCAGGATACAGGCATCGGCCTTAAACAGGATGAATTCGAACAGATTTTCAAAACTTTTAAACAGGTCGACAGCTCAGCCAGTCGCAGCTACCAAGGTACAGGTCTGGGACTTGCCTTGACCCGGAATTTTATCGAGTTGCACGGTGGAACAATCTGGGCCGAGAGCTCAGGCCCGGATCAGGGTTCAACTTTTACATTTATAATTCCTATTCTCAGTTGACGGGAAGGCAAACCAAAAGAGTACTATCATGATGATGAAAAATTTAGAAAAAGAGTACCAGGAACTTGTCAAAGCGCCATTTAATGATGCTTTGACCGGGCTTTTCAACCACGGTTTTTTTAAACTTATGCTGGAGCGCGAGTTAAAACGTTCACAGCGATACGACACACCTTTTGCCCTGATGATTGTAGACCTTGACAATTTTTCTAAGATCAACCAGAGCCGGGGCACTATCAAGAGTGACCTGCTCCTTAAAGAGGTCGGGGCGGCGATTAAAAAAAGTATTCGCGATGTCGATGTTGCGGCCCGTTATACTGAAGATAGCTTTACTATTTTACTCTGTGAAAACGATAGCTCTTCCGCACAAATCCCGATAGAGAGAATCTTTAAAGAGGTTACAGATCGCATCGGTACGGATGTTACTATAAGTGCCGGTGTCAGCCTCTATCCTGACGACGCTCGCCACATCCAGACCCTGGTCGATAAAGCGCTTGAAGCTCTCTCTCAAGCCAAAATAAAAGGCAAAAACCGCTATGTTATGGCCGACAGTAAAAAACCTAGAGATGATAAAGCACCAGCCACCATCCTGGTGGTTGATGATGAGCCGCTAAATTGCAAACTTTTGGCCGCCACGCTTAAAGTCGATGGCTTTCAGACCGCTATCGCCACAGGTGGAAAGGAGGCTTTGCATATCATTGCAAAACAGGATATCGACCTGGTCCTGCTGGATATCATGATGCCGGATATGGACGGCTACGAAGTCTGTCAGCGGCTCAAAAGCAGCGAAGCGACAAGGATGATTCCGATAATAATGGTTACGGCTTTAGATGATCTGGAATCCAAGGTCAAAGCCATTGATGCCGGAGCTGATGATTTTCTGACCAAACCACCGGAAAATATCGAGCTTTTGGCCCGGACCCGCTCTCTAGTTCGGGTCAAGCAACTTAATGAAAATCTCACCAGCATTGAAAATGTACTCTTCTCATTCGCCAATGCGGTTGAGAGTAAAGACCTCTACACCCAGGGACACATCAGCCGAGTCGCAACCCTCTCTGAATGGCTTGGTAAACGTCTCAAATGCTCGCAGCCGGAACTACGTTCATTGATGATTGGCGGAGCCCTGCATGATCTCGGCAAGATCGCCATCAAGGACGAAATTCTCAACAAAGAGGGACCTTTAAATAAGGACGAGTGGGAAGTTATGCGCCAACATCCGATAATGGGTGAAAAAATCGCTCTGCCACTACAGAAAAGCCTAGGCATGAGCCTCGATATAATTCGTCACCACCATGAGAAACTCGATGGTTCCGGCTATCCGGATGGTTTGCAGGGCGATGAAATTTCTACTCCGGCCCGCATCATGGCGACTGTCGATATCTATGACGCCCTGACCACCGACCGGCCCTATCGCCGGGCCCTGTCGGACGAAAAAGCTTTTTCCATCTTGCTGGAAGATGCCGAAAACGGAAAACTCGATCCCCAGATAGTCAATGAATTTATTGCTATGATTAAGGAGAGAAAAGAATGAAGCTTATCAAAATAAATAACCGGTGCCCGCTATCGGCTTATCTTCTCGGCGGTTTACTGCTGCTCCTCTCTTTGCCAATCCTGGATGCTAGTGCCGCGACTGGTGATTTCACCGACTTGAATCTCGAACAGCTGATGCAGATCGAAGTCACATCGGCGGCCAAAAAACCGCAGAAGCTATCGCAAACGGCAACTGCCATCTATGTCATAACCAATGAAGATATCAGGCGCTCAGGGGTTACCTCAATTCCCGAAGCCCTGCGTATGGCTCCCGGCGTTCAGGTCGCCCACATCGACCACAATAAGTGGGCCATTGGTATCAGGGGGCTAAATGATCTATTCTCCGACAAGCTTCTGGTTCTAATGGACGGTCGCACCCTCTATAACACAATATTTTCCGGGGTCTGGTGGGATGTTCAGGACACCCTGATGGAAGATATTGACCGTATTGAAATTATCCGGGGGCCGGGAGCAACCCTCTGGGGGGCTAATGCTGTCAACGGGGTCATCAATATTATTACTAAAGATGCGCAAAATACCCAAGGCCTGCTAGCCACGGCCAGTGCCGGCAACGAAGAGAAAATCATCAGCGGCCTGCGCTACGGCGGCTCTCTGAGCGACAAGGGCAGCTATAGGGTCTACGCCAAATATTTTGACCAGGACGAATTTGTCGACAGCCATGGCGATGACGCCTGGGATGACGGAGATATGCTTCGATGCGGCTTCAAGGTCGACCTGACACCCGCCGATCAGCATAGTTTTACTATCCAGGGCGATTTATATAATGGTAGTTTTGGCACTCAGACTACCTCGCCAACCTTCGTTCCACCATACAACCAAACATCTGATAATGACCAGGAAGTGGATGGCGGCAACCTTCTGGCCCTTTATAACTACCATTTCGCCAACGGTTCCGACATTACTCTCCAGACCTATTATGATCTGGCCAAGCGGAAATTGTTTCTCGGCAAACTGAAAGAGGAGACCATTGATTTTGATCTCCAGCATCGCTTTTCTCTAAGTGACCGTCAGGAGGTGGTCTGGGGCCTGGGCTATCGTTATATCGATCACGATGTTACGATAGCCCAGCATCAGACTATAGCTTCTTTTGAAGATCGCAAGATAGATCTCTTCAGCGGTTTTCTCCAGGATGAGATCACTTTGATCCCGGAACAACTGACCCTGATTCTCGGCAGTAAATGTGAATACAACGATTTTACCGGTTTTGAGATCCAACCCAGTGCTCGACTTCTCTGGACCCCCACCCAGGCCACCACCTTATGGGCCGCCGTTTCTAGAGCCGTACGCACCCCGCACCGGGGCAATCACGACGCTACTTTTGTCCGTATGGTCATCCCCCCAAATCCGACCAACCCTTTGCCGGTGGTCATAAAGTATGCTGGTGACGACTCTTTTGACTCCGAAGAGCTCCTCGCCTGGGAAACCGGTTTCCGCATGCGGGTGCGCGAAAACTTAAGCTTTGATCTGGCTCTTTTTTACAACCAGTATGATGACCTCACGGGAATCTCTTCGCCCACAACTTCGATAACTTTTCCGACGGTAACATTAACCGTAAATCCGATCAATAAATATGAGGCAACCACCTATGGAGCCGAAATGGTAGTTGAGTGGCTGCCTCTTGACTGGTGGCGCCTGCAGTTTACCGGTTCATGTATAGATATCAATTTTGATCCTTATGATGAGAGTGAAGAGAGAACCCCTGAATACCAGTTTTCACTACGTTCGCTGGTGGATCTGCCCTATGATCTGGAGTTTGATTGCTGGTTGAGAAGTGTAGATGAACTCCCGGCCAGCGATATCTCCAGCTATACCCAGCTTGACCTGCGACTCGGCTGGCAGCCCTTGGAAAACCTTGAGCTGGCCCTTATCGGCCAGAATTTACTCGACCGTCGGCAACCTGAATTTATCGACAGCATACTCTATTTTGAAAACAGTGAAGTGGAACGGTCATTTTATTTGAAAGCAACGCTGGAATTTTAGAAAACAAAATAAGTGGTAAAATAAATTGATTGATTTAAAAAAATATATTTATCCGGCAAAAACTAGAATAAGGCCAGATCTTTTACGGCGCTGGGCTCTATTTCTGTTGCTTTTGACGACTATTAGCTGCTTCCTGCCGGCACCGCCACCAGCCCATGCCGGCAAGAGTAAGCTCCAGGAATATAAGATCAAGGCGGCTTTTATCTACAATTTTGCCAAGTATGTAAACTGGCCGAAAAGCACCTTTGTCGATAAAAACGCCCCCCTGGTTCTGGGCCTTCTGGGGGATAGCCCTTTCGGCAAAGAGATCTACAAAATTAACGACAAACTGGTACATAAGCGTAAGCTTAAGGTCATAGTGATTAAAGATTATGAGCAGGTAAAAAGCTGTAACCTGCTCTATATAAGCCCGTCGGAAAGCGCGAGACTAGAAGAGATAAAGACCGCCCTTAAGAATAAAAAGATTCTCACGGTTTCAGATATGGACAACTTTGCTGCCAACGGCGGCATGATTGAACTGATTGTTAAAGAGAGTAAAGTACGATTTATCATAAATCCTGAGGCGGCTGAACAGGTCGGGCTCAATATCAGTGCACAACTGCTCAAACTGGCCATCATCTTCAAACAGGGATCTCGATAGAATGTCACATTTTTTCACCAACCTCTCGGTGCGCAATAGGCTGATCGGCGTTATAATGCTCACCTCTATTATAACCCTTACCCTGGCTCTGTTCTCTTTCAACCTCAAAGAGATCTTCAGCGCTCGCCAGGTCATGAAAAACAACCTCACGATCCTGGCCGAAGTTGTCGGTAAAAACTGCGCCTCCGCCCTGCTCTTTTCTGACCCTGGTAGCGCCAAAGACACCCTCCGCTCTCTAGCGACCGAACCCGAGATTAAACAAGCTCTTCTCTTTGACAACAACAATCAAATATTCGCCACCTACCTTCGTAAAGGATGGTCAAAAGATACTGAACCTGTGCAATCAACATCTCCAAACCTGATAATGAAGAGCGAAGACCAGAATTTTTTTGAAGGGATACCTTTTTTTGATCAGGAAATGGATATTCTGGTGCCGATTATTTTCAATAGTGAGAAATTGGGGCACCTCTATATCCAGCAGAGTCTGGCCAAATTCCACGAGCAGCTGTTTTACCAATGTCTTTCACTCCTGGTAATTCTGGCCGGGGCTTCCGGCCTCGCCTTTTTCCTGGCCCGGCGGACGCAACAGCTATTTACAGCTCCGATAACCAAACTGGTCAACAGTATCAATGAGGTTTCACAAGACAACAATTATCAGATCAGAATTGAAGATCGTTACGAAAATGAGTTCGGCATCCTGATTTCCGGTTTTAATAACATGCTTACACAGATCCAGAAACGCGATAATGAGCTTGCCAACCATCGTAACCATCTCGAAGATGAAGTCAGGCTGCGGACCAAAGATCTGCAGTTTGCTATAACCGAGATTTTCAGAGCCAAAGAGGAGGCTGAAGCCTCAGACCGGGCCAAGAGTGAATTTCTGGCCAATATGAGTCATGAACTGCGAACTCCCTTAAATCATATTATCGGCTTTACCGACCTCGTATTCAGCGGTAAATGCGGTGATTTAAGCGACACTCAGACAGAATATCTAGGCGATGTCATCGGCAGCAGCCGGCATCTGTTATCCCTGATCAATGATATCCTTGATCTTTCCAAGGTCGAGGCCGGAAAGATGGAGCTCGAGCTAAAGGACATTCATCTGCGGCCATTTCTTAACCAGAGTCTGAAAATGGTTCGAGAAAAAGCGCTCAAACACCAGTTGCAGCTCTCTTTGAAGATCGAGGACAATCTCGACTCCATCTCGGCCGACGAACGCAAACTGAAACAGATACTTTACAACCTGCTCTCCAACGCAGCCAAGTTTACACCTGATGGCGGCCGTATAACTCTGACGGCCAAACGATGTACAGATGGCGAGCCGCATATGGGGGTATCGGATTCAGAAGAGTCGCTACTCACAAGTGGTAAATGGTTGGAAATATCGATCAGTGACTCAGGCATAGGCATCAAAAAGGAAGATCTGGAACGTATTTTTAACTCTTTTGAGCAGGCCGACAGCTCAGCCGGGCGGCACTATCAGGGCACCGGCTTAGGATTATCCCTGACCCGGCGCCTGGTCGAACTTCATGGCGGCAGAATCTGGGCCGAAAGTGAGGGGCCGGAGCATGGCTCCACTTTTTCATTCATGATTCCCGCCTTCACAGAAACGACAAATAAAAAGGTCTGACTCAACTTTCTGACTTGAGTTATCTACTTGATATTTAAAGCAAAAAAAATCTTGAAAGGGGTTTGCATTGCGGTTTTTCTCTGCGTCTTTGCGTCTCTGCGGGAGATAAAAAGCGTTTTCCCGCAGAGACGCAAAGACGCAGAGAAAGGCAAAA
>JANTGZ010000118.1 GCA_024762675.1 Thermodesulfobacteriota bacterium
AGTAACTCCGTAAACGGAACCCTGTTCGCCGCAGGCAATGTTTACCCTACTAGCTTAGTCGTCTATTATTGTCAAGTTATTTTCCTTTTGAACTTCAAATGTTCTCCCATGTTGCGTAACCGGGAGTTTATAAAGAGGTAAATTAGGGGGCTGGTAAAAGAAAGCATATTTACCGTGATCAGGTAATTGACAGTATGATGTTAAAAGTGTTAGTCGAGTTTCAACTAGCGACTGATTTTTCGGTTATAAAATCGCATCTTGAAATTGCCATTAACGGAATATTTCTAGAACCCATTTGATATCCATGAAATGTATCATCATCATTCCCGCATACAATGAGGCTGCAAGTATCGGCGGGGTTGTCGATAGCCTTGCCGATCTTGAGCGAAAACCTGAGATTCTTGTTATTAATGACGGCTCCTGTGATAATACTGTGGAGAATGCCCGTAATAGTGACCGTGCTCAGGTTCTCGATTTATCCTGTAATCTCGGTATCGGTGGAGCTGTGCAGGCCGGGTTTCTCTATGCTTTACGTCACGATTTTGATATTGCGGTTAAGTTTGATGGTGATGGGCAGCACCTGGCGCAGGAGGTAGAGAGACTTTTGGAGCCCCTGCTGGCAGGTCAAGCCGATGTCGTTATCGGTTCCCGTTTTATTACTGCCGGGGGATTTAGATCAACCTTCAGCCGGCGTCTTGGTATCCGACTTCTGGCTCTGGTGAACTCTTTACTTTTAGGCCGTCGAATCCGGGATAATACCTCCGGTTTCCGGGCTTATAATCGCAAAGCGATTGAGTTTTTAGCTGAACACTATCCAGCGATAGATTACCCGGAGCCGGAAGAGGTGGTCTTGCTGGCTCGCAATGGATTTGAGGTTATCGAGACAGCTGTCGCCATGGCGCCGCGTCAAGGCGGTAGCTCTTCAATTACTTTAGGGCGCTCATTTTACTATATGGCCAAGGTTTTATTGGCCATAATGATGACTTATCTGCGGCCCGCTGTCGGGAAAAACACGATGCCATCTCTCCACGAACCAGTGCTTGAACCGAATTGTGAGAAAAAATGATTTTTGACCGTCTTTTAATCGTCGCTTCATTGACCAGCTTAGGTTTTCTTCTGCTGATTTTAGAGTTGATCCGTCGTCGCCGTCTCGATGAAGGCTATGCCTTGCTCTGGCTCGGTTGCGGCCTGCTTTTTCTCGGGTTTTCAGTCTGGCGTCGAGCCCTTGACTACCTGGCCGGGGTTGCCGGAATCCACTATCCCCCGGCAGCCCTGTTACTTCTCTTGATTTTGGGCCTTTTTGTGGTTATGATCCAGTTCTCAGTTGTTATCACGCGACAGCGGCGGCAGATTAAGTCCCTTACTCAGCGCCTGGCCCTGTGGGAAAATGAACAGAAGCATGTTGCAAAGGGACCGGCATCTGAAGATTCTCATTTGTAATGACTCTGGTAACTGTAGTTACGCCGGTTCTTAACGGCGCTTGTTTTATCCGCCGCACGATCGAAAGTGTTTTGGCGCAAAAGGGTGATTTTACCCTTGAGTATATCATCTGCGATGGTGGTTCGACAGACGCGACTATAAATATCGTTAAAGAGTATGGCGAGCGTTGCCACCTGGTTCAACGTTCCGATTCCGGGCCGGCTGATGCGATAAATTATGCCATGGGCCAAGCCCGAGGAGTTATCGGTTGTTGGCTGGGGGCCGATGATCTGTTGTCTCCTGGGGCTCTGCCCCGGGTTGTTTCAGCTTTTGCCCAGAGCCCTGAGAAGGAGTGGCTCTATGGTCGCTGCCGGATAATCGATGAACAGGAGCAAGAGATTCGGCGCGGAATAACCCTTTATAAAAATCTGTTGGGTTATCGTTTCTATCGCCATCTCTTGTGGACAGAAAATTTTATCAGTCAACCGGCAACCTTCTGGCGAATGGCATTGTGGAAAAGGTGTGGTGGGCTTGACACTTGTTATCAAGCAGCCTTTGATTATGATCTATGGCTGCGTTTCGCCGCTTACAGCTCCCCTCTGGTGATTCCCGTATATCTGGCCTCTTTCCGCCGTCATCCCGATTCCATTAGTGAACGGGGCTATGAGCAACAGTTTGCCGAAGAGTTGGCAATCAGCAAACGGGAGGCACCATCCCTCTGCTATCATATTCACCGCTTCAACTGCTGGAAAATCATAACTGCTTACAAATTACTTTCAAAGAAGAATGAAAAATAAGATCATCATCACTGGTGGAAGCGGCTTTATCAAGTCTATGCAGTTAATCTTAAAAGTTCGGTTTTTTTAGCCGAATAAAATAAAAGTGAATATTATGTATTTTGTCATTTTGTATGCTGTTCTTTTCTCTATTTGTACGGCTGGATCTATTGTGCTCATCGGCGATCGCTCACTTATATCAGGAAACCTTCTTTCTTTTTCTAGAATAGTTCAGATTATTTTTCATTGGAAGTTTATAACTTCTATGGTTCTAGCATTAGGGTCGCGGTTTCTCTTTATTGTTTTAAACAATCACCTGCTGGAAATTCCAGCATTGGCGAGAAATGCAACAACCACAACGGCTTTTATTACGACATCTTCATACGTAGCCATCATCTTTGCCAATATGGTTTTCCTTAATGAACGCCTGACATTTTCACAGGCTGCTGGATGCGTGATAATTATGGTTGGAATCTGTTTGGTTGTTAAATAAAAGAGTTTGATCCTTTTTACCTTCGCCCAGTGCTTTTGATTTTCTGTTAACTGGTTCAATAATATCTGTACCAGAGGGTGTAGGTTGTTGTTGATAGTACGATGATGGAATAGATCCAGGGCCAACTGCTTGCGAAGAGTTGGGATTTTTTTTGGGGTATGTATCCAGCGCTGAAGATGAGTAGTAATGGTAGAGTGGTCGGAATAAAATAACGTCCCTGAACTCCACTGATAAAAGTATTATTTACAGGAGAACCTATCAGGTAAAAACCTAAAAAGATTCCCATAAATATGGTCAGCCAGACGACGCCAAGCAGAGCTCTGGAGAAACCGGGGCGTGAGGTTGTAGGTTGAGCTGATATTGTACTCATCAGCAGGCATAGAGGGTAGCTCCAGATAAGCCAAGATGGTAAAGTAGTGTCAAGCCAGCCCAGTTGTCCGATAAAAGTTCGGAAGAAATAGGAGCCGTATTGTCGGATCGTGGTAGCTAGAACTTGAGGAAAAAGGAGCGGGTTCTGTAGAAGGTTGTGGAGCTGACGCTTGGCGTCGATTAAGGGAAGGAGTTTGTCACTATATTGAAAACTTGTAAAGTCGAAAGGTATTTGACTGTAATCAATGTTGAGCTCTAAAGTCTTCAGTTGTGCCCAGGCAATTGATGCCAGAATAACGCAGACAGTTGTGCTGATGCAGAGGTAGAGGCGGCTGCGCTCTTTTCCGAAAAAAACTTGCGGGTTGAGAAGGAAAAGTAGCAACAGAGGGGTGTAGACGATTTTCCCCAGCGCCAAAGAGATAGCTGTGCCAGGGATAATCAGCCACTCTTGGAGAGTTACCGGATCTTTGGGGTTGGCCGCCAATTTGAGGAGGCTGGCCGTCAGAAGAAGGGCGCTGGCGATGGTCAGTCCATCGATGGAGACTGACGGGGCGAGAAACAGCGTCATCGGCATTAATGCAAGCAGGAAAAAGAGGGATTTTCCTGTCGGCGTGATCTTCAAGGCCCAATAGACCAAGGCCAGAAAGAGCAGCAGATTGATAAGACGGCCCAGGTACATAAAGATTAATGGAGAGCCGGAGGCTAAGCGGCCGACGCTGATGACGGCCGCGGCTGGTAGGTAGAGAAGCGGCGAGTAGCCGGCGGCGCTGGTGTTGATAAAGACATCAGGGTAGCCCTTCATTTTCAGGGGCAATTTCAGCATTTTCTTAATGTCGTCGGGGTTTTGGCGATGTTCGGGGTGAAAAGGTAGTTTTTTGTTAACCTCACGGGTCGTATAGGGGACACTGACTGGGACAATTCCACCTTTCCCCCGTTGGTATTTTAATGGGACTTTACCCTTTTCAGCTTTGGTGAAGGGGTAACTTTGAGCTACGAACTGGCCCGACGAAATCATCATTGCGCGAAAAAAATGATCATGCTCATCAGGTACTTGAAACGGAGGTGTTATCAGGAGCATGGCTAAACCGAAAAACCCTCCGATGAGGAGAAAAAGGCGGGCGAAATTGAGGTCGTTGACGGGTCGGTCAACCGTAATTTTTTTTTCAGGCTTTTTGATTTTTCTTTTACTCATTTGAATATTGCTTCATCCTCTCTTGATTTACTTCCTGGAACTGCATCTCCTCAATGCTCAACATCTGTTGACCAGTATGAAAACTTCTCCGTAAGCACTACATTCTTTGTTCAAAGAGTTCAATAAAAATCTAGAATTAGATATTGAAAAAGTGATACATATGAAACATTCAGCAAATGGATATTATGCCGATTGTGTCCTTGGGGCACAGCTGTGAAAGTTAAGTTTCAGGGTGGTCTTCAGAGGTTATCAGAAGTGAAGGTTTTTTATAATTGTTCGTGATGATAGAGCGCTTGCACTTAGTTTTTGCCTCACGCCGTCGTTTGCTTGTCGGGATTGTGCTGTTACTGCTGGCTGGAGGCTGGCTGGCTTTCAGCCGCCTGCCTTTTACGACTGATGTGGCGGCCCTTTTGCCGGATCGTGGTAACCGGGCGGTTGCTGATTTTCATCTGCTGGCCAAAGCGCCGTTGGCTCGGCGGGTTGTGTTGCGGCTCAGGGCCGATTCCGGAGTGGGGCAGTCAGAGCTTTTTAAAGCGGCCGAAGAGCTGGCAGCCGGTCTCAATCCGCCGCTTTTTACTCGGGTGGTCAGCGGGCCGGCTGCGGGTGGAGAGAGTGCATTGCTCTCTTTTGCGGTTTCGCAGTGGGCCAATCTGCTGAATGATAGTGATTATGACTTCATCCGGGCCAGCTTGGCACCAGACCGGATTGAAAAAGCTTTGCGTAGTGCCTATCTCAAACTCCTGCAGCCCACTGGCTTTTTGCAGAAAGAGATGATCCTGGCCGACCCCTTAGAGTTCCGCAATCTGGTTTTTCCGCGACTTGCCTCACTTAATCCGATAGGCAGGGCCCGGGTGGTTGACGGGCATTTTTTGAGTGAGGATGGTCGTGAGACCATGCTTTTGCTTGAAACCCCGATTGAGATTACCGATTTTAAGGGTTCCCAGCGGCTTTTAGCGGAGCTTGACAGGGTGGTTAAAGATGTGGTGCCACCGGGGATTAAGGTTATGCCGCTCAGCGGCCATCTCTACACGGTGGCTAATGCAACCGCCATTCAACGTGATATGGTGGTGGTGGTAAGTGCTTCCCTGGTGTCACTGGTGTTGATTTTTATGCTCTTTATGCGGCGTCGGCGGGCCCTTTTAGTCTTTTTGCTGCCGGTTGCGATTTTAGGGCCGGCCTTGGCGTTGACGGGTCTGATCGAGGGCTCAATTTCTGCGATTACAATCGGTTTTGGTGCAGTTTTGCTCGGTGTGACGATCGATTACGGCCTGCATCTCTATTTTTCACTGCAGAATTGTGAAAAGCGGCCGGGATTAATTGTTGCGGCTCTGGCCGCGCCGCTTTCAGGAGCTGGTTTGACTACGATAGGGGCTTTTGCAGCCCAGCTCTTTTCGACCCTGCCGGGTCAGCGCCAATTAGCTCTCTTTGCAATTTTTGGAGTTTTTCTGGCCCTGATACTTTCGTTGTTGGTGTTACCTCATTTTTTGCGCGGCGAAGAAGAGTCTACGGAGATTTCACCCTCTTTACTGAAAAAGAGAGAGCTTCGATATCGGGGTCGTTCAGCTTGGGTAATCGTCATGGTCTGGGCTCTCTTTTTGGGGTTGGCAGCGTGGCAGGCAGTCAAGGTGCAGTGTGTTGGTGATTTGCGAGAGGTTAACCTGGTGTCGCCAAGTTTGCGGGCTGCCGAAAATGATCTTAAATCGGTTTGGGGAGAGGTTCGCGGCCGGGCTCTGATCTTTGCTCAGGGGCGCAATCTGGAGGAGGCCTTGCAGGCTAATGATCAACTCTATAGCGTGTTGCGTCGGGAATTTGCGCTGTCTGAGATCGTCAGCCTGGCTCCAGTTCTGCCCTCTTTTCAGAGCCAGAGAAATAATCGGTGGGGTTGGCAGGATTTCTGGACTCCTGAGCGTTTATCTGAACTGAGGCGAAAAATCTCAGATTCAAGTCGCAAACTCGGTTTTTCAGAGAGCGCTTTTGCGCCTTTTACAAAAGCCCTTATTAGTGAACCTCCATTTCTGACGGAATCTTTTTGGCGGCAGGCCGGTTTCTCTCCCCTGCTTGATGCAAGCATAGAGAAAGATTCTGAATCGGTTACAATTCTTACTCTGGTTCCTGACCAGCCGCCGCTGGAGGCTGTATTTACCGCCTGCGAACAGATCCCCGGCGTGCGTCTGGTTTCCCCACAAGCTTTCAGTCGGGTAGTAAGCGCAGCAATTGCCAAAGATTTGCGGCAATTTATTGTTTTGGCCCTGATCTTTGTGGCTTTGATTCTGTTGGCCCTGTTACGCAACCTCTATCAGGTGCTGCTCGCACTTTTGCCGGTGGCGGCCGGCCTCTTGTCGATGTTCGGTATTATGGGGGCTTTGGGGCTCTCCTTCAATCTTTTTAATTTGGTGGCGGCCATTCTGATTATTGGTTTGGGTGTTGATTATGGGATTTTTATGGTCTACCGTCTCTTTCGCGGCAGTGATGCGGCGACGGAACGGGCGGTGCTGGTCTCTGGTTTGACTACCCTGGCTGGTTTCGGCGTACTGATCCTTGCCCGCCATCCAGCCCTTAATTCAATCGGCTTGACGGTTTTACTCGGTGTTGGCGGAGCCTTGCCTACTGTGCTCTGGGTGCTTCCAGCCCTGGCCGGTTTAAAGAGAGATGAAATAAGATAATCCGGAGCCATCAACAAAAAAAGCGCCACCGGTTTGTTTGCCGAGGGCGCTTTTTCGTGAGATAGACCGAGGCCGATATTATTCAGCCTTATCCAAGTGTAGATCCATTTGCGGATAAGGAATGCTGATTCCCTCCTCGTCAAAGGTCAGCTTAACCTTTTCCGTCAGGTCAAAGTAGACGTCCCAGTAATCAGGCGAATTAACCCATGGTCGGACGTGGAAGTTGACACTGCTGTCACCCAGTTCCCCGACAACAATCTGGGGTGCGGGATCTTTCAGGATCCGTTCATCTTCAACTACAAGTTTTGTCAAAATGTCTTTGGCCTTACGGATGTCGTCGCCATAACCTATACCAAACATGAGGTCAACGCGGCGGGTTGGTCGAGCCGAAAAATTGGTAATGTTTCCACCATAAATACTGCCGTTTGGAACAATTACTTCGCGGTTATCAGGGGTTTTGAGCATTGTACTGAAGATGCTGATATTTTCGACAACGCCAGTAGTGCCGCCAGCCTCGACAAAGTCACCAGCTTTGAAAGGGCGGAAAACAATCAACATGACTCCGGCAGCAAAATTTTGCAGGGAGTTCTGCAGGGCCAGGCCGACTGCCAATCCGGCTGCACCCATTAAGGCAATCAGTGATGTTGTATCAACACCAAGTTGATCAAGTGCGGCCACAATTACGAACAGCAATAAAACTGCATTTAAAATAGAGCAGATAAAATTCACTAAAATTTCATCCATTTTGCTCCGTTTCATAAGTTTATTGACCAGGCGTACGACAAAGCCGACAACCATGCGACCGATGATAAAAACAACAATCGCCATTGTGATATTGATCGCCCAAGGAATAACGTAGTCCGTCGTCAAACTTTTCAATTGTTCAGGCTTTAGAAAATTGTCCATGTTTTTTTACCTCCTGTTGT
>JANTGZ010000119.1 GCA_024762675.1 Thermodesulfobacteriota bacterium
TCAAGCCCGGTTCCGAGCACCGCAATCGTCGACCCGTTATCGCGCAAACAACCTTCATGGGCGGCCCCGTCAACCCCCAATGCCATACCGCTGACCACGCAAAGTCCCTTAACGGCAAGTTTGGCGCCCAACTCAAAAGCAAAACGCCGCCCCAACTCCGAAGCCCGCCGGGCCCCGACCACGGCAATCGCCGAAAGTTTAAGCAGATCGGCATCACCCTTGATAAAAATTACCGGGGGCGGATCCGCAATCTGCCTAAGATTCTCAGGATAGCGACCATCATCAAAGGGGATAATCTCACCCCCAACAGCATAAGTCTTCTCTTTTATCTCCTCAACTCTGGGCCAGTCGGTAAATCCCAAAACCGCTTCGGCCGCTTTCCGCTTCACCCCAAATGAAAGCAGAGTCGCCACCGGGGCCTTAAAGATCGCCTCAACCGAACCTAATCCCTGAAATGAGCGGGTGATGCCCAAAACCCCGATTCCGGGAGCCAGCGTCAACGCCAGCCAGTAATCCAAAGGTTTAATCCGGGCCATCGTAACCTGTAAAAATTTCTCAGAAAAATAGAGGAAATCAGAAAAAGCTGCAGACCATCACTTAAAACAAAGCAAACGAATGCGCCGCAATAAACAAATTGTCAGGCTTAGTCAAGCAAAATTTTATCAAACTTCACCTCACAATCGCCAAATCAGGAAAAAATAACAAGCTATTATCCAAACTAAAATCACCAGTAAAATCACTAATTCCACAATCGAAGGAATATAATTTGCAAGTAAATAAGTATCCATTAAAATTTTGCAGTATTTGTTTGCAGTAAAAACTGAGTTATGCTAGACTGTGATCAGTATATCAGCCTATATAGGAGGCACAGATGCCTAAAGCCGAAACTCCCGGCCGGCATTCTCAAGCCACCGGGTTACAAAAAAGGCTTACCCCCGACAACACTTTTGTAACTAATGTTAATAAACCACTGTTTACGGATTCATGTTTAGCCAAACATAAAGCAAAAATATGCTGAAAAAGATATCTGACAACAACAAAGGATTTACCCTGGTCGAATTAATGGTGGTGATCGTAATCATTGCTGTTGTTGCCGGGCTTACCATGGGAGAGATCAACTCGACCAGCCACAAATTGAAAAGTGCAGCTCAAACTCTGCAAGCCAAGATGCAACAGGCAAAGCTGTTGGCAGTCAAAGAGAATTGCAATGTTTTTGTTGATTTTGACCTTGACGGCGGCGGAGTGATAGATTCGTTTTACACCTTATGGCGTGACGGTGACAACAGCAACACTTACTCTACAAGCGAACTGGTTGAAAAGGTTTCACTGCCTAACGACATATCTTTTGGTGCCGTCGCCAAAGCCGACGGAGGACCGGATAAGAGTGCAAGTGGAACAAGTTCAATTCCGTCTACAACGATCATCTCCTTTAGTGGAGACAGCATCCGTTTCAGTCCACAAGGCACTGGTTCTAACGGTTGGGCCTACCTTCACGCCCCGAACAAAGACTCAGCCGGCACCTATGCCGTCGGCTCCAATAATGTCGGCAGAATCCAGAACCGACACTGGGTTACCAATGGAGATAATTGGCGTTGAAAACTAACAGAAAACAATCTCAAGGCTTTACTTTAGTCGAATTAATGGTCGTCCTCGTTATTTTAGGAGTCATCTCGGTTGGTGCAATCACAGCGATTACAAGCCAAAACAAGGTTTATTACAGTGAAGAAGATCTAGTTAATATGCAGATGAACGCCAAGGTAGCTATGGATCGTATAGGCTTTCTGATAAGAATGGCCGGAACCGGATGCATAGGCAATTTTGGCAACAAGCTAGCAAGTGGAGATATGGCAACATTCTCTAAATCCGACGACACAGACCCGCCATCCTACCCGGTCTACAATGATGGTAGTACTAATGATCAGCTAAATCAAATGATAGTTATTGAGGACGATACCGGCATCAATGGTACTGACAAGCTTACTATTGCCGGGGCCATCAGATATGTCGGGGAGATAACTGCAATCCCGTCTTTAACTCAGCTTAAGTTACAATGCAATGAAACTCTCAAGATCAGAGGTTCTGCTCCGAAAAATCTAGTCACCATCTCCCCGCGTGATGATAATCGCTATTTACCAATCTCGGCGATAGACAGCGTAACCTCAAAAACCCCAACCTTGACTCTGAATCCCGGCCTGGATAATTTTGACAAAAAAGAGATGGATAACCTTATCGCCAAAGGTATCGAGCTTAGTCTATTTCAGGTCAATGCTTTCACAATAAGGGTTGTCAACAACTGCCTACGGATTGATGACAATATAGATAATAGCGGCATCGATCTGGATGTCTCTGAAAACATCCAGGATCTCCAATTCCAGTACGGCATTGACACTGATACCCCACCAAACAACCGGATAAACTCCTGGGTGGACAGTCCGACCGATATTTCTCAGATAAGAGCGGTAAAGGTTTTCATCCTAGCTCGAACCGGCAAATTTGACAAAGATTACAGCGACAGAAAAACCTACAATTATGCCGGAAAATCAGTATCATTCACTCAAGACAACTTAAACGACCCCAACACAAGTAGACATATCCATCATCGCTTATATGAATCGACTATAGTCATGCGCAATATGTTCTACTAATGCGGAATTGCAACCCTGCAACCCATGAAGATTGATGAGTAACTCGCTAATTAAATACTAAAAAAACGGTGGTCCGAAAAAAGGTAAATTATGCTTTCCGGAAACACAAAAGGATTCACACTTGTCGAACTTATGGTCGCTATGGCGGTTATGGCATTCGGCATTTTGGGCTTTATGTTCCTTAATAATCGATCCCTTATGAATCGCACATTCTACCGTGACTTGAATAGCTCTACACAAATTGCCGAAATAATTGCTGAGACTCTCATGCACCTGGACTACGACAACCCTCTGCTGAATGATAGCGACAACAGCGATGCCACGGCAACTGGATACCCGCTGGCTTCGGCCAACGACGGTGACACTGAAACCATTAATGGCGTTCAATATACCGTTAAAACGGAGGCAACAGTAAAGTGGTTCACAATAACACCGGAAACCCAGACCTACTACATTCGTTGGGAAATCACCACCGGCAACAGTGCTGTTGCTAATTCTCCCATTGACCGAGTCAAACTCATAAATATTTTTGCAGCATTCGAAAAGAAAGATCCAGATACCGGAAATATTGTTCTTGGTGGGTATAACCCGAATAAAATCGGTCCAACAATCACAACATTTATTATGGACGACCTCTAATGAACTACCTTCACAATAATAACCAGGGTATGGCTTTGGTCTTATGTCTTCTAATTATGACGGTTGCCGCCTTAATTGGAGTCGGCATCGCCACTGACTCCACCATTGACGGCCAAATAACCCGCAATCAGCGCACCAGCAAAAAGGATTTTTTCATCGCTGATGGCACCAATCTGTTTAAGGTTGCAAGTCTGCTTGAAAAAGACGGTCCATCTCCGCAAAACCCCAAAAATCCTGAAGTTCTGGAAGCTGATATCGATGACAACCTGCCGGGATCAACCACAACCATATTTCGAAGTCGAATCAGCTACCTTTTCAACCGCAGTAATCTCCCGGGCTATTCGATCGAAGGAGCAACTTTTAAAAATTACTACTACACGACCAAAACCATCGCCCGGCGAAATAATCGTAACCGAAAAAGTGTAAAAAGTACTGAAAAAGAGGTAGGACCGGGCGCCGGGGCCACCGGACTTCAATGAGCCGGAAACCTGTTTTTTTAGAACAAAATATTTCATCACATGTGAGGTGCAAGATGTTTTCAACTATTAAATCAAGCATAATCCGAATTGTCATTTTAACGGCATTCATTTCAAGCTTTATGACAACTGGCAGTTCGGCCCTCGACACGGATATCTACGCGACCAACCCCAGACCTAATGTTGCAATTCTCTTCGACACCTCCGGCAGTATGAGCATTGGCGTCTACGATAACACCTACAACTACAAAACCATCTACAAAAATGCCTGCGAAAGCAGTGAGTTCACCGCCTACGATTTCAATCAATCTAACAGCGGTACAAATAATCCCAACTACAAGAGGTATATCGACGAGACCAGCGCTAATTACGTCGCTATGAATCCAAACGATGTTGTCTTAATCAAGGGGCACGCTATCGGTGTTTCGGTAACATACAAAGATGGAAACCCGATAACGATGACCGGAGATACAGGCGATTACAGGAACACCTGGAGTTTTGATGCCATAATACCAACTGGCGTCAAGATCGAAGACGGCAACTGGGTTGAGATCTCTGAAACCCCTCTCCTGACACTTACACCTAATGGTGAAAATCAGGAAATTTATTTAAACAATGCACCCCTAAAACTGGATCGCAGAATCAACCTGCATAACATCGTACCCTACCCCGACAACACCACAATTGATAAAGGTTTTATCGGAGCTATGCAGGCACCGGGCTTTCACTACACCGGCTACAGCACCCTCTACACCGAATCAGAAGATCAGGACACTGATATCTGGTTTCTCGCCAGCGCCAACTGGGTCTACTTTATGATGGCTCACACTCTTTACGACCGATACTCAACACCTAGAAGCGGCTACTACACTCTCGCCTCTCGTCGTATTTTGATCCAGCACTCAATTCCTCTTGTAGAGGCCACCTGGAACAACGTAAACCTCAACACTCCGATTCTCTCGCATGACGGATATATTCAAGATAATTCTTCACACTACTATCCCAATAATTATCATGGGGTGCGGGGAACCATCAACCAACCGGATGCCAAAAGGATCAAGCTCCATTTTGCCGCTCTCGACATGAGAAACCACTATGATTATTTGATTATCAAGGACAATAATAGTGGAGAAGAGATTGACCAAATAACCGAAGATTATAGGTTTGATTTCTACTCAAATATTTACAACAGCTCCAACATATCCGTCATTTTTCATTCCAGTCGCCGGTACAATGATGACGGCTTCAAGATTGATAGTTACCAATACACTACTGAATCAACTGATGGTACAACCTATACAATGCGCACCCGGATTGACGTAGTTCGTGATGCTATAAAATACATTATTGACGACACTAAAGGAACAATTAACTGGGCACTTTTACGATTTAATAGCGGTTACGGTGCCGTGGTTGAACAAGCCTTCACAAATCCGGCCTATACCAATGACGACACCCTGATCGCAAACATGAAAAGCAGACTGGACGGTTTCAGAGCAGACGGCGGCACCCCTTTGGGAGAATCACTTCAGGATGTTTTCAAGCACTTTCATAGTAGTGACGATATTTTCAATGAATGTTCACGTCAGTTTACAATCATCATATCAGACGGCTTCCCCTCATCCGATACCGATTGGTCCCGAATTTCCGGAAAAACCTTTACCGATGCCGATGGCGACGGCTGGACTGCAGACCCGTCTCAGGATTCCACACCCGCTGACAACTATCTTGATGACGTTGCTGGATACATATACACACACAACTTCCGCTCACTGGGATATCAACAAACTGTCAGTGACCCAGAAGAATCCCACAACAACATAACCACCCACACCTTAAGTTTTGCTCAGAATCTACCTCTCTTGGGCGACACGGCTGAGGATGGCGGCGGCACCGCCCTTTCTGCCAACAACAGCCAGCAGATGGTCAACGCCTTAAGTTCTTTAGCAATGCTCGCAGTTCAAAGCGCCTCTTACGTTGCCCCGGTAATCTCGGTAGATACTGCAAACAAGACCCAGAGCGGAGAATGGCTCTACATGGCTTTTTTCAAACCAAACAATGATCGCTGGATTGGAAATCTGAAAAAATATAAACTGGCAAAAAAAGATATGAGTTTTTGCAGCGACGACCGCAAAGATGAGTGGGCCGTTACTGACAGCACAGGCGATGTCGCTGTCGATTGTGAAGGACAATTTCTCCCAACTTCAAAATCGTTCTGGAGCAACGTTGCTGATGGCGGCGAGGTCAATAAAGGTGGTGTCGGAGCTCTGCTGAAAGAACGCGTGAAAGGTGCATTTACCAGCGGGAGCTACTACACCGGAGCTGACAATCGCAATATCTACGTTTTGAAAAACGACGGCACCACGGTTGCCTTTACTCCAAGTAATATGGACAACTTCGGCGGCAGCTATTTCGGCGACACTAATATAGATGATGCTGAAAAATATCGAATTATCAACTATATCCACGGCTACACCTTCGCCGTCAAAGATGCCGCCAATGGCGACTACGACCCCACCGGCTACCGAAACTGGCCGCTCGGAAGCATCATCCACTCAACCCCGAAGATTGTCGATTATGAAAACGCGGAGGGAGGAACCTATCTCGCTATCGGCTGTAATGACGGTATGCTTCATATTTTCAATGACAGTGACGGCAAAGAAGTAGTTGCTTTTATCCCTGAAGATATCCTCGACGATTTGCATTACCTGAATCCCGACAAGGGTTCTTCTGACTACAAAGAGAGTCCTCTTTTCTTCGTTGATGGTGAGACCTCATACTACTATAATTTGAATGATTTGGATGGCAAGTCTATACCGAAACAGCTGATTTTCGGCTTGAGACGTGGTGGCAGTTCTTATTATTCAATTAATATCGAAAATTCTGACCCCAGCCAATGGACGGCAAAATGGCACATCAACCCGAGTTGTACAACCACCAATATAACCGGTGGTTTTCCCCATATGGGACAGAGTTGGTCGAAAATGGAGCTGGTGCATTATCGTACCGGCAGCGAGAACAGCGAGCGCTCGATTGCCGGGGTTTTCGGAGGTGGTTATGATACAGAATATGATAATGTGAACACGATCGAAAGCTCCGCCCCCAGCAAACCCGGAGCGGCGTTCTATGTTATCGATATTCTTGAATCCAATATAGCCAACGGCGTAAAATTGCTGAAAAAAGTTGTTTACGACAGCAGTAGTTCCCCAACCGAAAAGATGATCTATGCTATACCGGCATCACCAGCGGTCATCCCTGACAAGTACGGGTTTTTAGACAATATATACATTAGTGACCTCGGCGGTCAGATATGGAGTCTGGGTTATTCAAATCAGAGCTTCACATTCGACTCTGCCCCTCGTCTGGTATTCCAGGCCAATCCCGGGTCTAATAGTAACAGCGGGCAGACAACTGCGGCCGCTCTTGTCAGTACCGATATTGGCCGGAGAATGTTCTACTCACCAACTGTCACGTTGATGGGGAGATGTGATTTCATAAATAGCGATGACACGGCCTGGCCTTCTGATACCAAAGTCTTAATAGTCGGTACCGGAGACCGTGAAAACCCCAATCGTACAGACATTAATAACCGCATCTATATGATCCTCGACACCGAGGCAAGTTCGGACAACCCAACGGTTTTAAATGAAACCAACCTCTTCAATGTCACCATGGATGAACTTGATATAGACAGCGTATATGCAGACAAAACAACAGTAGAAGATGATGTCAAAACTGAAATGCAGGGCTATCTCTCAACCACTAATGGCTGGTTTATTAAACTTGCCGACATCAACGATTTAGACGACTACGGTGAACCGGTTCATCACGAAGGCGAAAAGATCCTGGCTCATCCTCTGGTCTTTGCTAGGGCTGTCTATGTCCCCAGTTTTACCCCAATAATTGATGATGTATGTAATCCCGAAGGTGAAGCTAAGGTCTATGCGTTAAACTACTGCAACGGCGCTGCGGCAATCAATTTTTTCAAAACAAATGATGATACCAGCGGCGAAAAAACGGTAGCCAAATTTGATTACCGAG
>JANTGZ010000120.1 GCA_024762675.1 Thermodesulfobacteriota bacterium
GAAAGTTAAAAAAAATAACTCCGTCACCACTCCTGATCAGGGGCAGTTCCTGATCACCATTTGAGATAATCAGGGGCGCGACAAACTCATCGTAGACCTGACCCTCATAAGATTTCAAAAGAGCAGTCGCAGCATCGGGAAAACATTCCCCATCTCCGAGAACCAACGTCCGCCAATGGCGCTCTACCCGTTCCCAGCGCTGATCCCGATCCATCCCGTAAAAACGACCGCCGAGACTGGCAATCCGACCACAACCCAACCCGGAAAGAAAGGCTTCTAGGCGCCGCACGTATGTAATCGCGCTGGCTGGTGGAGTATCTCGCCCATCGAGGAAGGCATGCACATAAACCCGCTCCAGACCCCGCTGCGCGGCCAGCCGCAAAAGGGCCTCAAGGTGCTTTTGGTGACTGTGCACCCCACCATCCGACAAGAGTCCTAACAGATGCAAAGATCTCCCTTTTCCGGCAGCCGCCAGAAAAGCTTTTTCAAGAGCTTTATTTTGAGCCAGCGAACCATCTTCAATCGCCCGGCTGATCCGAGTCAGGTCTTGATAAACAATGCGGCCAGCCCCGATATTGGTATGGCCAACCTCAGAATTACCCATCTGACCGGCCGGTAAACCGACATCAAGAGCGCTGGCACCCAACTTTGTCCAGGGACACTCTACTAACAAGCGATCAACAACCGGCGTCCGAGCCTGGCTGATAGCATTGCCGGGCCCGGCTTCCGCCAACCCCCAGCCATCAAGAATAATCAAGGCTGTTGGCTGGTTAGGCAAAAGAGCAGATCCTTTCGGAGATATCGTAGCTGTTGTAACTGCCGCAGTGCGGACAGTTATATTTCCAGACCGGTGACAAGCGACCACAGACCTCGCAACCAAACACCGGCTCAAGGCGCTCAGCACAACCTAAAGCTCTCTTGAAATGATCAACTGCAACCTCTAATCGATGTTCCTTACGACAAGCCAGTTCGCCCGCTAAAACCTCCAGCAGGGGACCACGAAAACCACTCTCGCGCAGCCTTTTGGCTGCCACCTCAGCTTCATCAAATTTCTGATGTTCCAGACAGAAACGGGCATAAAGCCAACGCGCGGGGCGATACTCCGGATTACGTGACAGTACCTTACGATAAAATTTCAAAATTTTGGTACTGCTCTCCTCAGGATCATCCTCAATCTGTAAGCGCTCCCCCTCAAGCAGGAAAATAGCACTCGGTTTTTTCCGAAAACCACTCTTTAGAACACTTAAAGCATCGGCTTTTTTAACCTCCATTTCAGCTTTAAGAAGATAGGCCGCTACATGCTCTTTATCATGGTCGAAAACCAGTTTTAAGGAAGCTGCGGCAGCATCTTTGTTACCAGCCAACCATTGCCTCCGCGCCAGCTCATAGGCACAATTAGCAATGCCGCTGATGGCTTTTTTCTTCTCCTGTGAACCCTTGGCTTCTCCTTTGCTGATCTCCTGCCAGACCTCCAGAGCTTCACGCCAATATCCGCGGCTGCCAAACTGTTCGACAAGCATACTCATCAAAGCCCGATTACGGGGGTAGCGAGCTTTCATGAAAAGAAGCTGATTAGTCATTCTTAAGGGATCATCGAGTCCTTTCAAGGCTTGAATACGATACCAGTGCAGGCGGGGATCTTCAGGACTGTGCTCAAGTGCTGCATCAAGTGTCTTTAAAGCCTTATCGGGTAGCCGTTCACGTAGCTGCAGGCGGGCCAAAGCCAGTATGGCTTCCATATTTTTCTTGTCAAGTTTCAATACCCGATTCAGGCTGGAAACCGCTTTTTTGGTCTCCCCTTTAAAACCGGCCTCGACCCCCTCAAGCAGAGCCTGCTGTGCTGATTTTCTCTTTCTATCCCGTAATCTCTGGAAAAAATCACCAAACTGCCGCCTTAAAGCCAGCAAAGAGAAGAATACCCCACTACCAAATCCGCCGACAGCAATTGCCACCAGCATAAAAAACGGCATGGTGCCATCAACCTTAAGCCCCTGGGTCAGGGCCACGGAGGTTTCAGTCGGATTCAAGTAGACCAGATAGGCCGCCCCTAAAAGCACCAGCAAACCACCAAAAAGCATGATACGGTAAATCATAAGTAAAACCCACTGTTAAAAGTTAGTAATGATAGGGCTCATTGTTAATAATAGTCATAGCCCGATAAAGCTGTTCAAAAAGAAGCAGGCGAGCCAGTTCATGGGGGAAGGTCATAGGTGACAGAGAGATCAGGTGATCGGCCGCATCGCGTAAAGATGAATCATAACCAAAAGGACCGCCACAGAAAAAAATCAGATTCTGATGACCACTCTGAAGAGCACGTTGCAAAAAGAGAGCAAAATCGCGGCTTCCCATACTGCGCCCCCGCTCATCCATAAGAATTTTAAGCCCAGCGGATTTATTGAACTCAGCAAGTAGTTTCGGCCCCTGACGCCGACAAAAAGCGACCGGTGTTTCCCTCCGCCCGGGCTTCTCCTCCCTGATCTCTTTTACTTCACAATCAAAATAGCGACCCAAGCGGCGATGATATTCGACAATCTCCTGATGATATGCCGCATTTCTGGTCTTGCCGACCAAAAGCAGCTGCAAACGCATTAATACTTATCCCCCTCATCATTCCGTTTACGCTCATCAAGGATAACCGGGGCGTCGCGCCAGACCCCTTCAAGATCATAGTGGAGCCTGATCTCATGATAGAAAACGTGAACAATAATATCACCATAGTCGATCAGGGCCCAACGTCCATCTTTCAATCCTTCACTACCTAAAGGCTGATAACCCTGACGCTTCATCTCCTGAGCCAGAGATTCACTGACCGCCTGCACATGACGATCGGAGTGACCACTGGCAACCACCAAGATATCGGTAACCGAGGAGATGCCCCTCAGATCAAGAATAACCAGATCCTCAGCTTTTTTCTCTTCAAGTACACTCTTAATCAAGGAAAGCTTTTTATTGTTCTGGAGAACCCTAACATGGTTTTCACTCATCAAAAATATTGCCCTCTTGAAACGTTAAAAAAGGATGTCCACGTAACAACTAAAATCACTAACAACTAACAGCAAGCAGCTAACGCTTAGATCAAGAAACGTATAACTTGTTTCTGTATATATAATTGGCCACTGAATCAGGTACCAGATAGCGTAATGAACGGCCCGCCGCGGTTTCGCTTCTCACTCGAGTTGAGGAGATATCAAGTCGGGTCACTGCCATAAAGTGCAGGCTATGCCCTGAAGTGTGCCGGTAACAAAATTCCTTTTCATAACAAAATTCATCTTGAAGCGCAAATGGAAAAAGGGACTCCGAGGAATCTTCGACCAACAATCGCCTTCCCTGTCTGGAGATAATAATAAAATTTGCCAGGGAGAAAAGTTTAGAAAAGGAGTGCCAGGTTCCAATCTCGCACCAGGCATCCCAGCCAATCACAAAATAGATTTCAGCTCCAACAAGACGCTTTCTGAAATAGGCCAGGGTCTCTATTGAGTAGGAGGTCCCTCCTTTGCGACATTCATAGGAGCTGCTTCCGAAAAATGGATTTCCTCGCCGCGCCCGACGTACCATGGCCAAGCGATGCTCTGCGGCCGCAACCTCGGTTTCACCTTTATGAGGCGGCCGGGATGAAGGTACCAGATATATCTTTTGCAGGGCAAAAGCTTGACGCACTTCTTCCGCAACCCTTAAATGGCCGTTGTGGATCGGGTTGAAGGTACCACCGAAAATACCGATCTTCCTAGTCTCTGATTTGACCGTCGCCATAAATTATATATTTGGTGGTAGTCAAACCCTCAAGTCCCATGGGACCATAGGCATGAAGTTTGGTCGTGCTGATACCGATTTCGGCCCCCAACCCCAGCTGCCCGCCATCAGAAAAACGGGTTGAAGCATTAACCATCACTACTGATGAATTAACCCGACGCAAAAAATCCTGGGATCGATGATAATCGGATGTTACTATCGTTTCAGTATGGTCGGAACCGTACCGAGTGATGTGAGCAACGGCCGCATCAAAATCATCAATTACCTTAACTGCGACAATCAGGTCAAGATATTCAGCCGCCCAGTCCTCATCTGTTGCCGGCACCA
This sequence comes from Thermodesulfobacteriota bacterium, assembly GCA_024762675.1. Classification (GTDB taxonomy): domain Bacteria; phylum Desulfobacterota; class Anaeroferrophillalia; order Anaeroferrophillales; family Tharpellaceae; genus Tharpella. Next base: position 4,078 of record JANTGZ010000120.1, read on the forward strand.
AACCGGGAAACAGAGCCAAGGTTCTTGCGCAACCTCTGATCTCGACATCTTTCGACTTTAAATCGGCAACCATTAAAGGTATAAAACTTTCAGCAATCTCCCGATGTACAAGAATTGTTTCGGCCGCGTTACAGACTCCAGGCCGATGGACCTTGGCATTAACAACAATCTTTCGGGCCATCTCGACTTCAGCTCCGGCATCGACAAAAACATGACAAACCCCTTTATAGTGTTTGATCACCGGGATCCGAGAATGCTCGACAACAAAACGGATCAGGCCTTCGCCGCCACGCGGAATAATGAGATCGATCTCCTCTTCACACTGCAGCAAATAATTTATCGCCTGACGTTCAACAAAGGGTACAACCTGGATCACAGCCGGCGGAATTGACGTTGATTCCAGGGCTTCGTGCAGAACCTCAAGCACCGCCATATTTGAGTGAAAAGCTTCAGACCCGCCCCGGAGAATGACTCCATTCCCGGATTTCAGACAAAGCCCGGCGGCATCAGCGGTCACATTAGGCCGTGACTCATAGATCATTCCGACAACCCCCAAGGGGATCCGCATTTTACCCACCAGCAACCGATTCGGACGCCGCCACATGCGCACTACTTCACCCACAGGGTCGGGAAACGCCGCCACCTCCTCAAGACCCGAGGCCATCGCCTCGATAACCTTATCACTCAAGGTCAGACGATCAATCATCGCTGCACTTAAGCCATTTATACGGGCTTTTTCCAGATCAAGCTGGTTGCGCTCCTGCAAAAAATCACGCTGTTTTCTCAAACCAGCAGCCATCGCCAGCAAAGCTTTATCTTTTTCCGGAGTCGGCGCCGCAGCCAGCACCCGGGCCGCCGCTTTGACCTGAAGTGCCAACTCCCTTACCTTTTTTTCAATATCCATAATTTTAATCCTCAAAATCCAACATATCCAAAAGCAGGTTAGTCAACGGAGGACAAAGCAAGTCACATTATAAAAGTGCTAAATTGTCCCGATGGATAACTTCAGCCCCCGCGTCATAACCCAAACGCCCGGCAATTTCACGAGAGTGCAAACCGGCAATTTTTTCAATGTCCAAAGCACTGTAAGTAACCAGCCCGCGGGCTATCTCTCTTCCCTTGAGATCGCGGCAAGATACCGGATCCCCGACCCCAAAACCGCCTTCAACCCGGGACACCCCTGAAGGTAGCAGGCTGGTACCACGATCAACCAGAGCCCTAACAGCACCACCATCCAGATAAAGACTGCCGCAGGGATTGACAGCAAAAGCCAACCAGTGCTGGCGGCAGTTCAGGCGGTTGGTCCGTGGCAGAAAAAAAGTGCCCTCACTCTCTCCGGCCAGAACACGACCCATGACCCCGGGACGCCGGCCATTGGCGATAACTGTCGGAATCCCGTAAGCCGCAGCCTTGCGGGCTGCCTCCAGCTTACTAAGCATGCCACCAGTCCCAACCGCACTCTTGGTAGCGCAGACAAAAGCTGTAACTCCATCATCAACTTCGTCAATCATGGGTATCAAAGACGCCTCACCAGCCGCTTTTGGATCGCAGTTATAGACCCCATCAAGATCAGTCAACATCAACAAAAGATCGACTTCCGCCAATGAAGTTAATAGAGCAGCCAGATTATCGTTGTCACCAAATTTTATTTCCCGCACTACTACAGTATCATTTTCATTGACCAACGGCAAAACCTCAGCTCCGAGTAACGCCGTTAAAGTATTCCGGGCATTAAGGTAGCGCCGCCGGTTGCGTATATCATCAGCCGTCAGCAGCACTTGGGCCACCACCTGGCCATGGGTCGCAAACTCCTGTTCATATTGTCGCATCAAACGCAGCTGCCCGACTGCCGCACAAGCCTGTTTTTCCGGGATAGTCAAAGGCGGGGCCTTAAAACCCAAAGCCTCAAGGCCGGCGGCAACCGCCCCGGAAGTGACTACTATAAATCTATAGCCCTGACGCCTTAACTCAGCTATTTCGCTGGCAAAACGCTTAAAAAAAGAGAACTCAAGGTGACCGTTATCAGTCAAGACGGCACTGCCAAGCTTAACAACCACTAACTTCACATGCTCAAGATTTGTCTGGCGTAAACTTTTCATAATCCTACGCTTCAGGTCAAATAGCTGTCAATATTCCCCATGTAAACCTAGTGTAAAAAGGGAGGATTGTCAAAAAATATCTCGGGGCTGTCCAGCTAAAGTGTTATTTGTAACAAATTACGGGATACACAACCGTAACCTTCTCCTTATTTGCGAAGATTTTATCTTCACAAATAAAAATCCTCAAAGAAAAAATTTCACTTGAATCAAAGGCAACAATGTGATAACTCTCACAGGATCGTAATACATACAGTTATAATTAAATATTCGGCAACCTTTTTCAGGAAAAAAGGGTAGATCATGAAGACCAAAGAGAGCAAAATCCCGGAGGCCACCATTAAACGCCTCTCCACATACATCAACTGCCTGGAACGGCTCCAGGCTGAGAACAATCCGGTTACCTCTTCCGAGATGCTTGGAGAATCCTGCCAGGTCAGCCCGGCCCAGATCCGCAAAGACCTCTCTTATTTTGGCGAATTTGGCGTTCGTGGCGTCGGCTACGACACGAAAAAGCTGGAAGGTGAAATCAAGGAGATTCTGGGACTTAACCATAACTGGCCAACAACTGTGGTCGGGGTTGGAAAATTGGGGCAGGCCCTGCTCAATTTCGCTTTTTTCAGTAAACACGGCTTTCGCATAATCGCCGCTTTTGACAGTGATGAAAATAAAATAGGCAATGAGATAGCCCATGGCGTAACCATTCTACCGACAACCGAGATCGAAAAAACCGTCAAAAATGAAAAAATTACCATCGGCATCATCACGACTCCGGCCGATTCCGCCCAAGAGGTCGCCGATAAACTCGTGGCTGGCGGCATCAAGGGCCTGCTCAATTTCGCCCCGATCAAGGTTAAGGTTCCCGAGATAATCACCTTACGCAACGTCTCGATCACCAGTGAACTTGACAATCTGGCATATCTACTAACCCAGAAAAAACGCTAAAATCAGTTCAAAGTTCAAAAACAACTACTCTTTAACCTTACAATTTTTAAACCCCTCAACTTAACCGGCCAACACCTCTTGCAGGCATTGGCCGGTTGCTGATTCTTCAATTTTCGCCACCTCTTCCGGGGTTCCACAGGCAACCAGCCGACCACCGCCAACCCCGCCATCGGGACCAAGATCGATCAGATAATCAGCCGCCTTTATAATATCGAGATTGTGTTCGATAACAATCACCGAATTACCTTCGTCCACCAACCTCTGCAAAACCTTGAGCAGTTGTTTGACATCATGGAAATGGAGACCGGTAGTCGGTTCATCAAGCAGATACAGGGTGCGCCCGGTAGCCCGCTTGGCCAGTTCACGAGCCAACTTAACCCTTTGCGCCTCGCCCCCGGAAAGAGTCACCGCCGCCTGCCCCAAAGTCATATAGCCAAGACCGACATCCTTTAATACCTCCAGCTTGCCAACCACTCTGGGAATCGCGGCAAAAAATTCAGCCGCCTGATTAATGGTCATGGCTAAAACTTCAGATATATTCAACCCTTTATAGCGGACCTCCAAAACCTCCCGGGTAAAACGCCGACCCCCGCAGGAGTCACATTTGACAAAGATATCGGGCAAAAAATG
>JANTGZ010000121.1 GCA_024762675.1 Thermodesulfobacteriota bacterium
ACAAAACTTGGTAACAGTGAAGTAAAAGGCTTGGTTGAGTCTTTGGTAAATGAGAAACTTTCTCAATTTTTAGAAGAAAATCCAGCTATCGCAAGCGTGATAGCAGAGAAGATTATCGAGGCGGCAAAGGCTCGCGAGGCGGCCCGCAAAGCTCGTGAACTGACCCGGCGTAAAGGCTATCTAGAGGGGTCGATGCTGCCCGGCAAACTGGCAGATTGTCAGGAGAAAGATCCCTTAAAGTCGGAAATTTTTATAGTAGAGGGCGATTCAGCCGGCGGTTCAGCCAAACAGGGAAGAGATCGGAAAAATCAGGCGATACTACCCTTGAAAGGTAAGATTCTCAATATTGAAAAAGCCCGTTTTGATAAAATGCTGGGCAGTGAAGAGATAAAAATATTGATTACCGCACTCGGTACAGGTATTGGCAATGATGATTTTAAACTCGATAAATTGCGCTATAACCGGATTATCATCATGACTGATGCCGATATCGATGGTTCCCATATAAGAACTTTGCTCCTAACTTTTTTCTATCGCCAGATGGGAGATCTTGTGAAAAGGGGGCACCTCTATATTGCTCAACCGCCTCTCTATCGGGTTACCCGCGGCAAACATCATGAATATTTAAGCACCGAGCGCGAACTTAGTGAATTTATTATAAAACATAACAGTCAAGATATGGAAGTGTTGGCAGAAAGTGAAAATATCTCACTTAAAGGAGATCGACTGGTTGAGACTCTTTTGCGATTGATCTCATATAAATATCATATCGATCGCTTGCAGTCCAAAGGCTATCCGGCAAACCTGCTAAAAAAAATTATAAAATTAGACTTTGCCGAACGTAGTGATCTGCTCAATAATGAAAAATGGGATAGGTTACGCCAGGTTCTACCGGAATGTAATCTTGAATTTCAGGAACTGACAGGTGAAAAAAGTAGTGATACTTTAAGAATGATAGTATCCGACCAGAATCAGACACCTATCGCTATCGACTATATACTCATTAAAAGCGGTGATTACCAGGCCTTGAAAAAGTTGAGTCATAAATTACAAGATTTGGAAAATCCGCCATTTTCATTCACCTCTAAAGATGGGCTGCAAAGTATCAGGAGTAAAGAAGAACTTCTCATGAACGTTCTTGAAAAGGGAAAAAATGGAATCAATATTCAGCGCTACAAGGGTCTTGGCGAGATGAATCCTGAACAACTCTGGGAGACTACTATGGATCCAGCAAAGCGCAAACTTCTTCAGGTAACGGTCGAAGATGATATTGAAGCTGATGACATCTTTACGGTTCTGATGGGAGATAATATTCCTTCACGAAGGGCTTTTATAGAAGATAATGCTCTACGGGTTGGCAATCTTGATGTTTGATATGATTTCATAAATGAAATTTTTTATCGGTTCAGACCGTCACCTATTGACAAGAGCCAAATTTAGTGCTAGGTAGCCCGGCTCGAAAGTTGATATATTATGGGAGATCGTCCAACGGCAAGACTACGGACTCTGACTCCGTCAATCCAGGTTCGAATCCTGGTCTCCCAGCCATGCCAGCAACGGCCAGTCTAATAAGGTGATCCAGAGATCTTGATTCGGCTGGCTTTTCGTATATGATGGTCCCATCGTCTAGTGGCCTAGGATATCGCCCTCTCACGGCGGAGACACGGGTTCGACTCCCGTTGGGACTACCATTAATAAAAGATACTATCGTTACTTCATTTACCAAAACCACTGATATTAGAAACGGTATATAGATCATGAAAAGAACATTTCAGCCCAGTAATTTAAAGATGAAGAGAAAGCACGGCTTTCGTGCGAGAAGTAGTAGTGCAGCAGGTCGTTTGATTCTGAAAAGACGCAGAAGTAGAGGTCGGAAACGCCTGACGGCATAGGTCTTGTCCGCAGAATGGTTGAGCAGAAATTCCCTAAAGAAGAGAGATTGAGAAAGAGAAAAGATTTTATTGAAATCTTTAACAGGGGTAGAAAAACCTATTCATCTCATTTGATACTTTTCTGTAAGGCCAATAGCGGACAGAGCTCAAGATTGGGTATAACTGCCAGCCGCAAAGTTGGGACGGCAGTCGTTAGAAACCGGGTCAAACGTCTGATTAGAGAGTATTATCGACAGCACAAAAGTTTTTTTACAGTGAAGTTTGATTATTCACTGGTTGTAAAGCAAAGCTTTAGCCGTTTATCGAAAAGAGAGGCAGAGGAGCAATTGTCAACTCTCTTAAAGAGAAGTAATCGACATCTGAACCTATGCTGAAAAAAGTCTGTATTGTAACTATAAAGCTCTATCAGATTTTATTGGCTCCATATTTCGGCCATTCCTGTCGTTTTACCCCATCCTGCTCACAATATATGTTAGATGCCCTGGAAAAATATGGCCTCACTAGAGGTTTATGTAAAGGGGCTTGGCGGATAGTTCGCTGTAACCCTTTTTTCTCCGGAGGCTATGACCCGGCGTAAACAGTGGGGTTTGCAACTACCCTCTGGATAGCTTTTATACCTGCCCTTACTCTTCGTCTCTTAGCCGACACTATTTTCAAATCGGCCTCATATCTACAATTTAAGGATTTTTTATAATGGAAAAAAGAACAATTTTGGCAATCGCCCTCTCTTTGGCAGTACTGCTTGGTTTTCAATATTTTTTTCCACCGGCTCAGCAACAGAAACAGGTAGCCGAAGCTCCGGCAGAGTCGTCCCGAAGTGAAGTTGTCAAAAACAGTGAAAAAAACTCTCCTACACAGGAAAACAGCTACCAGAACCGGGTTCCTGATATACAAAATGAGTCGACTCAAACAAGTACTCCGGTTCTGGAAAAAGGCGAGATAATAACCATTCAAAATGGTCTTTATCGGGCTGAGATAGAAACCTTGGGTGGGCAGCTTAAAGCGTTCTATCTAAAAGAATATCGCACAGATATTGCAGCCGACAGCCCGGATTTAAACCTGGTAACTGTAACTGGTCGGAGCCCCTACCCTCTATCTGGTGCAGCCAGCATAAAAGGGCAATGGTTTCAGGATAGAAACCTGCTTTTTGAAATATCAGAAGATTCTCAAAATATAGAGGTTGTATCAGCGCTAGAAAGTCTTCAATTAAAGGCCCAACTTCCTTCTGGTGAGACTTTGATAAAGGAGTTTACTTTTCATCCTCAAAGCTATCTTCTCGAGGTTGCTTACTCATATATTGATGAGGAGGGAACAGTTCATAAGGCCGATGCTGTGAAACTGAATTGGTCTCATATTAATGATATCAAGAAAAAAAAGGAGTATGTCTATAGCGGCGTTCTCGGTTATATAGCCGGCGAACTCTATAAACCATCAAAAAAAGAGAAAAAGGTAAGTCGTCAGGAGTTGATGGGGCCACTCAATTGGCTCGGTTATACCAGTAAATATTTTATCAGCGTAATTATGGCTCCGGATGAAACGGCCATTGCCAAGACTACGGGCTCTATTGAACGAGATGATGCCACTCATTTGATGACGGGCTTACAGATTAATCAAGATAATCGTTTAAAAGTCTATATCGGGCCTAAAAAAGGTATCATTCTAGAAGCTTTAGGGATGCATCTCGCAGCCTCTATCGAGTATGGCTGGTTTGGTGTGATCGCCAGACCTTTAGTTCAGTGTTTGCACTTTTTTAATAAATATGTTCATAATTACGGGATCGCCATTATTATCCTGACCATCCTGATCAAGCTGGCCTTCTATCCTCTCTCCCAGAAAAGTTATAAATCGATGGGTAAGATGAAGGAGGTGCAACCAAAATTAGCTAAAATTAAAGAGAAATATAAGGACGACAAGGCCCGCATCAACAAAGAGATGATGGATCTTTATCGTACCCATAAGGTTAACCCTTTTGGTGGCTGTCTGCCGATAGTGGTACAAATTCCGGTGTTCTTCGCTCTCTATCGGTCTCTGATGGTCGCCATTGAATTACGACATGCTCCTTTTTTCGGTTGGATTATGGATCTTTCAGCTAAAGATCCCTACTATGTAACCCCCTTGATTATGGGGGCTACTATGTTCCTGCAGCAAAAAATGACACCAACCACCGGAGATGCCATGCAGGCCAAGATGATGCTTTTTATGCCCATCATTTTTACTTTCATGTTTCTAAATTTCCCTGCGGGGCTGGTTCTCTACTGGTTGGTCAATAACGTGCTGTCGATTGGGCAGCAATACATGGTGATGCGCCAGACAGCGACATCAAAATGAGGTGACGATACATGTCTATTGAGTTGGAATTTGAAGGAAAAGATATCAGTGAAGCGATTGAAAAAGCCTGTTTTGCTCACCAGGTTGCGGAAGCGGAACTCGAATATGAAGTGATTCGCCATGAAAGTAAAAAACTTTTCGGTTTTATTGGCGGTAAAAGTGCCCTGATTCGGGTACATAACAAAGAGGTTGATGGCAAACAACTGGTACAGGATTTGATAAATTCGACTTTTGGTAAGGAGTATGAAACCTCAGACCAAAGCCGTAGTCAAAAAGGTAAAAGTGCTGATGCCAGAGCAAAAGCATCTGGTCTCAAGCAGGAGATAAAAGATCGTAGTGAAGAACGTATTATTCCTGAATTTAATGGTTCGGAAATCCGCTCTTCATTAAGCCGCATCCTGCAATTGATGGGATTGGCTGAGAGTGATATTAAGATTTCACAACAGGAGAATGAACTGCACCTGGACATCCAGGGTGAGGATCTTGATCTCCTGACTAAAAAACGTGGGACTGTTCTTGATGCTCTGCAGTTTCTTGTCAATAAGATACATGGTGTAAAAGGGGGCCGGATTTTCATCGACTGTAATGGTTTTCGTTCTTGCCATGAAGAGGATATATCCGGCCTCGCTCTGCGTCTGGGAGCTAAAGCAAAACGATTACGCAAGCCGGTCACGATCAACTCCTTGAATGCACACGACCGTCGACTTGTTCATATGGCTTTACAGGATGATCAAGAGTTGCGTTCCCGCAGTAAAGGTGATGGCGAATTTAAGAAAGTTGTGATCTATCCGAACAATAGCCAGCGGCGGCGGCCCCGTCCCAATGCAGCTGCTACTGAAGCTGTATAGTTCATGGCCGGGTTGATGCCGGTAACCATTGCCGCATTATCAACGCCGCCGGGATCGGGCGGTATTGCCATTATTCGTTTGAGCGGTCCGCAAGCTCATGCTCTTGTTGAACAGGTTTTTAGGCCCTGGCCCGACCACCCCGACTTTTTTCACCTCTATCTGGGTTATATATACGACCCTGTCAGCCACCTGAAGCTTGATCAGGTTTTGCTTACGATTATGCCCTCCGGCCGTTCCTATACCGGTGAAGCAATGGCTGAAATCCATTGTCACGGAGGGGCCTATACCAGCAAAAAAATCCTCTCCCTTCTCTTTGCTTTGGGGGCAGAAGCCGCCCCACCCGGTGAATTTACCAAAAGAGCATACCTTAATGGACGTCTTGATCTGACCCAGGCCGAAGCGGTCGCTTCCCTGATCGCGGCTGAGAGTGAAGCGGGTCTGGCGGCGGCTACGGCCCAGTTAGCAGGCGGGCTGTCGGTTTTTATCAGTGAGATGCTGACACCGCTTAACCAGCTTCTGGCGACCGTTGAAGTTGAAATCGATCTCCTTGCCGAAGAGGGTCTGAACTACTCTCGAACGAACCTGATCGACCCTTTGGCTAAACTTGAAAAACAGTGTCAGGATCTGCTTGATTCCTATCAACGCGGCCGGATTCTGCAAACCGGTATCAAGATTGTTCTGGCGGGCCGCCCGAATGTCGGGAAATCGAGTCTTTTAAATGCGTTGCTGGCTGAAGATCGGGTTTTGGTCAGCGCCATCTCCGGTACGACCCGGGATGTTGTCAGCGCCCCTTTAGAGATCGCCGGAGTCAAAGTCGAACTCTCTGATACGGCCGGTCTCGACCATCCCCAAGCTGAACTTGAGGCCTTGGGGATGGCCCGGACTGAAAGATGGTTGGAGCAGGCCGGTCTTATCCTGTTGGTTTTTGATCAGAGTCGGGGTTTAAACGATTTTGATGATGAACTCTATGATAAGGTTAAAGAGAAACCCCACCTTCTACTCCTCAACAAAGATGATTTAGAGCCGGTTTTTACGGTTGCCGAATTGAAAGAGCGTTTCTCTTATAAAGGCCAGGTTTTGCGCTGTGTCGGAGCCCGAGACCGGGTTGATATAGGTGAAGTCATCGATGGCGTCAGCAGTTTTATTAAATCCCGGACGGCGGCTTTTTCCGATAGTGTCATGATTTCTCAACAACGTCACTTCGATCTTTTGACTAAGGTTTCCGAAGACCTTGGCCGGGCCCTGGCCTTGGCCGCAGAGAGTGAGCCTCTGCTCGACATGTTGGCAGAAGAGTTGCATCAAGCCCGTTTTCATCTTCTTGAAATTACCGGTCAGGAGCAAGAGGCCTCCGAAGGGCTTCTCGATATTGTATTCTCACAGTTCTGTGTTGGGAAATAAACCTGATTTGGGAGAGCCGTTTAGTGGCAGGCAGGCTGGGTTTACTGCCCACTGCCTACTATCCACTGCAGACTGAACTATGTGGCGTGAAAATCTTATAGCTGGAGCCCGATTACTGGGGCTCGAATTAACGACTCGACAAGTTGAACAGTTTGCCGTTTACCTGCGCGAGTTAAAGCGTTGGAATAAGAGTTACAATCTGACCACGGTTACCGAATCCTTAGAAGTGACCAGCAAACATTTTCTCGACTCCTTAAATTATCTTGTCGTTCTTAATGGTGCCAAAGAGGTTCTCGACCTGGGCAGCGGCCCCGGTTTTCCGGGCCTGCCTCTGGCCATTATGCTACCACAGACAAAATTTGTTCTAGTTGATGCACGTCGTAAAAAGACCCTTTTTCTGACCTTTATAAGTCAGCAACTGGGCCTCGAAAATGTTGAAATCATCCATTTGCATTTAAGTCGCGGAAATGCTAGAACGACCTTTAAACAGTGTTTTCCGGCAATCGTAACCAGGGCAGTAACTATCCTGCGTGATGTCGTTCCGGTTGCATCAAGTCTGTTGGCCCCTCATGGTTGTCTGCTGTTTACCGATGCTCACCCTGATCGTCAAGAGATCGAGAGGGAACTTGGAAAATGGTCTGACCTCTTCCTTGAGAAACTTGAAAAGACCGGATTGCCGGGCCGGGCACCCGATCTCTATATTGGAACCATAAGAAAAAAAGGGTAAGATGGCGGCTAAGATAATTACTATCGCCAATCAGAAAGGCGGCGTCGGAAAAACCACGACTGCAGTTAATTTGGCGGCCTCATTAGCGATAGCCGAGCAGAAAACCTTGCTCATTGATTTTGACCCCCAAGCTAATGCCAGCAGTGGTGTCGGCTGTGTTGCTAACGGGGGTAGTGATGTCTATCACTGGCTTCTTGGAGAGTGTGAGGCGGCGCAAGCGATTCAACCGACAAGTCTCGATTTTCTCTCTCTACTGCCGGCGACTCCGGATTTGATTGGGGCCGAGGTCGAACTTCTCTCCTGTGAAGAGCGCGAATTTTTTCTAGCCCGGCAGCTCGCCCTGCTGATCTCAGATTATAGTTATATAATCATTGACTGCTCTCCCTCACTCGGTCTTTTGACCATCAACGCGCTGACCGCAGCCACTTCAGTTCTGATTCCCCTGCAAAG
>JANTGZ010000122.1 GCA_024762675.1 Thermodesulfobacteriota bacterium
TGAAAATCTCTTTTGCGTTGGTTAGTGGTTCGACCTGGACATCCCGGTTTTCCGGATCGAATTTTCCGGCGAGAAGGTCAATGATCGGTTGCTGGTCGGAATCTAAAAAATAGCTCTGTACAACTCCAAGAAGTTTTTCCGAATGAAAATCATCAGCCTCCTCTTCCAGAGAATATAAGATGGCTTTGGTTAAAGACGGGGCGCGGCGCTGGCGAAAACTAGCATTTTCGCCAATAATGGTTAAAAGACCCTTGTTTTTCAACCAGATCGGTGTATAATGGCTGGTGCGACTAGTTTTAAAAAGATTGAAAGTACCTCAAAAGTACTTCTCCCAATGTAACTATTCAGCTAACCCGTAAATTCAGGGAACACAAACCCGATTTCCTTCGGAGAATCAGGTTATGTCCCCAGAATTTACTGAAATCCATCAAAATCAGGATTTTTATCTAGCTACGCTGAACAGCTACCTCCTAACAACCATAGAGGTAACCATGTATCGTAAGGCCTTGAATTATCTTGTTGAATGGCGGAAGCGTGAAAGTCGCAGGCCACTTATCATTCGGGGTGCCAGACAGATTGGTAAAACCTGGTTGGTGCGAGAATTTGCCCAACAGTTTGACACTTTGGTTGAAATCAACTTTGATAAATATCCAGAAAAAGTGCAGCTTTTTAAAAGCCGGGAAATTGATAAAATTCTTGAGCTTTTACAGGTTGACAGTGACACTGACATTAGACCTGGTAAAACGCTTCTCTTCTTCGATGAAATTCAGGCCGCGCCGGAAATACTCCCATTATTACGTTATTTCTATGAAGAACGACCGGATATCCATATTGTTTGCGCCGGTTCTCTGCTTGAATTCCTGTTGGCGGAACACGATTTTTCCATGCCGGTCGGCCGGATAGAATACCTGCATTTAGGGCCTATGGATTTTGAAGAATTTCTTTGGGCTCAAGAACAAGATAGACTTGTTAAGTTTCTCTCGACATTCAGTCTGTCTGATTCTATCCCCGAATCTATTCACCAAAACTTTCTTTATTACGTAAAACTGTTTTGGGTTATCGGCGGGATGCCAGCCGCCATAAAGAGGTTTTGTGATTCAGGTGAGCTGACTGAGGCGGTCAGGGAACATGAGATTATTTTGCAGACCTATGAAGATGATTTTGGCAAGTATCGTAAACGGATCTACCCGCAAAGGTTGCGCAAAGTTTTTTGACGTCTGCCGTCTTTAGTGGGAGGGAAGTTGAAATAACAATTTATCGGTCAACACCTGCTGTATGACCGGCCATCTTACGAAAAACCGCAACTTTTTTACTGGAATCGGGAAAAGAGAGGCTCCAGTGCCGAGGTTGACTATTTAATTGCCCATGAAAACCAAGTTGTTCCAGTTGAGATCAAAAAGGGAACGACCGGCTCTTTGAAATCTCTTCAGCTATTTATAGTAGAAAAAAAAGCACCGGTCGCTTTACGCTTCAACACCATGCAACCCTCCTGTTTGCGACAAAAAACCGCTACGCTTATCACCCTCCCTCTCTATCTGGTGGGGCAAACTGAAAGGTTGCTCACGGAAGTCTTTACGTCATAACGTGAGGGGAAAACAGGTTGCCATGATTTAATGGCTCAGCGATCAAGGTGAGCATAATAACCCAATTGGCGGGCGCGTTCGATAAATACCGGCATTGGATCACTGCCGAAAGAGCCGGTGGCGGCGGCATAAATCGCCTCGACCACACAGCCCGGCAGCCAGTCACGGCGGTAGCCGGGGAGGCGGGGAGAGAAAAAGGTTCCGGGCAGGCCGACCGCCACTTTGTAGAGTTTTAGGCCGGAAATAGTGGCATGTAAACGGGGGTGAGTATCGTCAACCACGAGACAGCCGGGTTTAAGATGTTTCATGTAGGGGGAAAAATCGGAACCTTTGGGTGTCAGGACGACAACCATATCAGCTTGAGACAGAACCTTTTCTCCTTCATCCGGCAACAAGACTCCGTCGCGATGACGGCGAATATCAATGCCGTGGATCTCCCAGCTTCGACCTTGCAGATGATCGATCACATCGCCGCCCATATGACCGACGCCGACAACCACCATTGTCCCGCTTGCCGGGGCAGTTTTTTGGGTTCTCAAGGTTTCAATTGTTTCAATGATGCTATAGACCGTGCCGCGTACCCCGTTGACAAAAGGTTTTTCCAGCTTCAGGCCGTGGCGCAGAAAAACCCCCGGCATTTGCCCGGCCAGAGCAATTGCACGGGCTCCGGTCAATCTTTGCACTCGCAGCAAACGGCGCTGAATTGCCTGACACATCTTTTTATCAGCCCGCATTTCGCTAACCGTATTCGGCACGACCAAAACCAAACCTCTTTTTGCCGTTCCATTTGAAATTATCCCGCCGATTGTCGGTCGTCCCATAAAAATAGAAGTAGAAGCCAGCCAATTGGGGCAGTAACCGGCTAAATCTCTTTTTGATCCGGGATAGACAAGAAACAGATAATCAAATGGTTTTCCCGGCCGCACGAGAAAAAGCAGAGTCCAGAGCGGCAGTCGCAGCACCAGACTGATCGTCAGAAAACCGGTCTGCCGCAGAAGTCTTTGTAAAGGTTTCTTCATTTGCAATTTTTCGATTATTTTGTTAAAATCTTACCAGTAAAACTCTAAAAAAGAATTAAAGGGTAAAAATTATGGAAAACCTGGCGACAACAAAGATGTCATCGAAAGGACAAGTGGTTATTCCCGAAGGAATCCGTAAGCGTCTTAACCTGAAAACCGGGGCTCGATTTGTAGTTGTCGGTGACAACGATGTCGTTATCCTTAAAAATATTACGCCGCCCTTAATTGAAGAGTTTGAAGACTTAATTGCTAAGGCCCGCAAAGCCGGACAACAGGCTGGACTGAAAGAGACCGACATAAAAGAAGCTATCTTGAAAGTCAGGGCAACTTAAATGAGAATTGTTCTTGATACTAATGTTAACCCAATCAATAACAAACTTGCCAAGACCTATAAAGAAGTCTATAATAAGACCATATTTCAACCCTAAAAAAGGATATATCATGGAGTCTGTATTGGCGAGCTGCTCTGCCAGCATATCGGAATTAAAGAAAAACCCATCAGCATTGATTGACCAGTCTGAAGGGGAACCAATTGCAATTCTCAATCATAATAAACCAACTGCATATCTGGTCCCGGCTGGCACATATGAGGCGCTACTAGAAAAAATCGAAGATAATCAACTGGGATTGATTATTAAAGAACGTCAACATGAAAAAAAATTGGCAGTAGCAGTTTCTTTAGATGAACTATAGACTGAAATTCCTCCCCTCCGCCCTCAAGGAATGGAAAAAACTTGATAGTTCCATTCAAGGTCAGTTCAAGAAAAAGCTGAAAGAGCGTTTAATTTCACCCCATATTCCCAGTAGTAAACTCTCAGGGTTTGAGAATCATTACAAAATCAAACTTAGAGCAAGTGGGTATCGTCTCGTTTATGAAGTAATTGATAATGAGATTTCCGTATTGGTGGTTGCAATTGGAAAACGTGAGAAAAATTCGGTTTACCAAAAGGCGAAAAATCGAGTTAAGTAAAAGGGCTATTCAAACGCACCGAACGTATTTGCTCAGTCCGTTTCCTATTCTCTGAAATTATTTCTCCAGTTCGCCTTCATAAAGAGTTACGGCCCAATTATTGGGTAAATCGTAGCCGTTGAACTTGTGGCATATCCGCCAAATATCGAGGCTGAGAGCTTATACTTTTTACCATTTTTGAGGATGTCATGACGTCCATGTTCGATAAACTCTTTCAACGGTGAACGAAATGTGTTGCGGGGTTGTAAATCCAGTGCCGGAATCCAGGCTTTGCTCCATTGAGGATGGTGAAAAGGTAATTCAAGACCAATATATAAATCTTTAGGCTCCGCTCTGGTTGAAGAACCCGGCACCCTCAAACAAAGCTGGCAGCCTGGCGACAATTTGGCATTCTCCTCTTCAACAAAAATTACATTTGCATCAAGACGAACATTTTCGGCGTTGAGTTGATACTTTTTGCCATCTGGACAAAAGGCAGCTCCGCAATTTCTCAGTATAATTCCGTTTTCCAGAGTTATAGATTTGCCATTTACCTCGATTTCCGTAGTTTCCTTGATAAATTTGGAGGAAACATTAAATTGTAACATTGCAGGGCACTTAAACGATTGTGTTTTAAATCATCCACAGTGACATCACCTAATGGTTTACGATTATTCCAATTTGCAGCCATCTTTGCAGTGATCCAGGCCAACATTGCAACACCAACACCCGGAATATTGAATGCTATTGCCAGTGTAAAGAAAAACCGTTCGAGCAATCCCATAAAAAGTCCTCGAAAAAATATCGAGAACCTGCCACGTGAAATTGCGACAATACTACCGGTAACGATAGAGCCCACAATGAGCGCAATAAATAATCCAAAAATCCATTGCATGGCAACATTGGAACAATAAGTTAAATCACTGATTTTTAATTCGTACAGATTCATAAGTTTTTTTTGACCACGAAATACGCGAAAAAAGCCGAAAACCATTTTCGTGTATTTCGTGTATTTCGTGGTCTCGATTTTGATTTTTCATTTGTGTCTATTTGTGTTCATCTGTGGTTAAAAAAGAGAACCACAAATGAACACAAATGAACACGGATAAGGGCACAGCCTGTCAGATTTAGCAGTGTTTATCTATGGCACAGCCTTAGGCTCTTAGCAATGCAGCTTCACTGTAAATGGTCAAAATTTTATTTTTAACCACAGAGTTCACAGAGAACACAGAGGTTCCAGCAAGAAAGTCTTTCTCTGTGAACTCTGTGATCTCTGTGGTGATTATTTGATTTTAATTTTGCTTTTTCGTTGGTTCCGTGACCTTTGGTTATGGTTTCTTCGCAATTGCGATCCAGTTTTAGCCATATAAACATAGAAAACTACTTATTCACTACCAAAAACAGATTCACTCCTTCCGGCTCTTGCTCGACGGTGATACAGTTATTGTCCGGGCCGCATTGTTGGGCCAGAGATGCCAATTTTTCTTCATTGCGGTGATAGAGAAACCATTCTCCGAACTCCATGTATTGGCGGGCGGTATTGGCCGGGGAGAAGTTGCCGATGATGATGGTGCCGCCGGGCTTGAGCATGGCGAGAAGACGTTTAAGTAAAAAGATGAATTTCTGGTCGTCGAGATAGTCAAAGAGACCGGCTGACCAGATGAAATCGTAAGTCTGATTATTTTTGAAGCGAAAGATATTGCTGTGATGAAAGGTTGCTTGGTTGGCTGTGAGGTTTTGGCAGACATTTTGGGCGTAGGTGATGGCGTTTTCATCCATATCGACGCAATGAAATGTCATTTTCGCGGTCGGATTTTTCGTAAAGAACTCGGCGATATCACGAGCCGGGCCGCTGCCGACATTTAAGACCTGATAATCTCGACCATTGCTTTTGGCGATGGTCGAAAACTTTTCGATAAAATATCTTTTCCGGTTACGAACCGCTTTCGGGGCACTCTGCCAATGGAAAAAGCGATCCCAGTTGGCAAGATGGGGGTCGGGTGAGAGCCACTCCTGATAAATTTTATCGATAATTTCAAAATCTCCGGCATAGCCGTGTTGCTTATGGCAGGCAAAACCCTGTAAGGTTTCAGGTGTAAAGGCCGGGTTAAAGTGTTGCCAGAGGTTTCTGATTTCCTCGCGGCTCATTTCACCATCTGCGACTCGATCATAAACTTTAACAAAGAAATTGTTGAGTTCTTCGTAGTTACCGGGCTGCGGACCGCCGTTGTTAATCAATTCCTGGACATAGTTGATATGGGTTTGCATGGGGTTCCTTTTGGTTAAATGCCTCTATTTTGATTTTTCATTTGTGTCCATTTGTGTTCATCTGTGGTTAAAAAAGAGAACCACAAATGAACACAAATGAACACGGATAAGGTACAGCCTGTCAAATTTAGCAGTGTTTGTCTATGGCACAGCTTTAGGCTCTTACCAATGCAGTTTCACTGAAAATGGTCAAATTTTTATTTTAAACCACAGAGTTCACAGAGAACACAGAGATTCCAGCAGGAAAGTCTTTCTCTGTGAACTCTGTGGTGATTATTTGCTTTTTTCATTGGTTTCGTGGTCAACTGTTTATGTTTATGGTTTCCGCGCAATTGCGATCCAGTTGTAGCCCTGGCGGAGGTTTCTAATCTCTTCGGGTGGTAGGGCCAGGGGAAATCCTGTGTGGGGTTGCCCCAGGATGCGCGACGGTAACGTGTCGACACTGTTTAAGATTTCATCATCGAGTTCTTCAATGCCGGGGTAGTTCCAGTCGTCGTAGATTTTAATGTCTTTGAAACCGGCTGCAAGCAGGAGCTTTTCAAAGGTTTCGCGGCTGCGGAAATTTAGCCCCCAGCTCAATAAAGGATCTTTAGGTGTTCCAACATGTTGCGCAAGGAAGGCGGTTAATGGTGAAGAGTTTTGCATATGTTTATTTGATGAGGTGACCAGAAGGCGGCCGTCGGACTCGAGTTGGCTGAAAGCTTTTTTCAGGAGAACACCGGCCAGACGATCATCAACCCCACAGATAACACCGACCATGACGGCCAGTTGAACCGGGCCGGAAAATTTGGTCAAGGATTTTTCGTGGTAGTGGACGGAGTTGGGTCGTAATGCGCCTTTTTCGAAGAGATGGTCGGCAAGTTGGCGGCCCAATTCTAAAGCCGCCGGATTGACGTCGTAGTTGTCGACCTGAACCGCATGACCATTTGCATTTTGTAAAACATTGAGAAGATCAAGACCGACACCAGAACCAAGATTAGCAATTTTGAGTGGGGTGCTGAACTCTTCAACAAGTTCGTAAATCTGACGTGGTAAAATGGCATAAGAGAGAGCTATGTGTCGGCGGCGGAGGGAATCGAACATATCTCCAACCATAAACAACTTGTCCAGATCTTGGCGATGATTGCTGCAATTGTCACCAAAGCCGAGATCATGGGTGTAAGCTAAAAAAGGCATACCGTAACCGGCATGTTCTTTTCGTACCTCGTTGAAAATAATTGATTGACTGGAGAATCTTTCCTGAGCCCGGCGCAAAGTTTGCGTGTCGGAGCTTTTAATATCCATGAAATCGACGCCGGCAACCTCCTGGAAACGGATGAATTCGGGGCGGTTCAGATATTTTTGTGGATCGGTATCAAACCAGGCGGTATCGACGGGCAGCATTGGGTAATCTCCTTGTTACACTGTTTCGGCGTGGTCTCAGGTTGTTTCAGATCATATTTAATCACCTGATTTTAGGCACAAAAAAAGGGCGCGACTAATGTCGTGCCCATCTAAGGTATCGCCAAACACCCCCCACGGATCACAGACAGAAGACGCACCCTACTGGGCGCGTTTCCATCAGTTATCTGTCCGTGGGTAAAAATTGGCGATTTTCGGTAGGACTAATATCTGCGTAAACGCAAACTTATATAAATTTTTTTGTGATTTTTATTTTAGGGTACCTTTAAAAATTGCCTTTTTGCCCGATTACTGCGTTAGGCTCAAATTTTAATCCTCAAAATACTTAATGTATTCCTGCGGTTAAAATCCTCGCCTGCCTTGTACTCGAACAAAAATTCTAATTTTTCAAGACACCCTTTACATTTTCCGGCGGG
>JANTGZ010000123.1 GCA_024762675.1 Thermodesulfobacteriota bacterium
AGCAGAGCAAAGCTGAAACCAGAACTGATGAAAGCGCCCCCCAAACAGTCCCGGTAAGACCTAGACCTAGACCTAAACCTGTACCCAAAACAAAATCACGCCCGAAAGTAAAAGCCAAACCTCAAGCGAAATCTGAACTGCGGCCGCCTAAAGATGAGTCTGCCATTGCCAAACCCCGCCCGCAAACAAAAACTCCGGATAAGGTTTCACCTCAGGTAAAAAAGGATGAGGTAAAAGAGACGACAAAAGAGCCGGTAAAAGAGTCCCGGCCTGATATCAAAAAACTCTTTCCTTCATTTGAAGAACTGACAAAAATTACCGAAGATCGGCGGAACCGGCCAGCTCCTCCCGGCGAACATCGCCCACGCCTGCCCAACAACTTGAAAAGGGGTACCGAGATCTCCCTCAACACCCTCGACTACAAATTTCACTCCTACTATCTGGCCTTGAAAAGGAAGATTGAACTAGTCTGGGAATACCCCTATAAGGCCCGGCGCACCGGCGTCCAGGGTCGACTGCTGATGCGCTTTGTTATCAACCAGGACGGATCCCTGGCAGAAATCACGGTCTTACGTTCATCCGGCGTCGCTCTGCTCGACCATGAGGCGGTACGAGCCATCCGCAACGCTTCTCCCTTTCCGCCGCTTCCTGAGCGCATGAATACCGAGCGTTTGGCCGTTACCGCGACCTTTGAGTACCTTCTAACCTACCGTTCAGTCCATTGATGGCGTCGCAAAGCAACAAAACGAACTAAGCGGCAGCAGCGGTTTTGGCGGTTTTCGTTTTCGTCTCGCTTTTTACCTCTTTTTTGACGGGTTTGGCGGCACTCTTTTTCTTCTCTTCTTTAGGGGGTCGATTCTTACCATATTCAGTAGCATACCAGCCGCCACCTTTCAAAATAAATGAGGTTGATGATACCAGTTTATGAACCGGGCCACCACACTCAGGACACTCTTTAAGAGGTTCCGCTGTAATTTTCTGCAGCATTTCAAATTTATTTTCGCACTCTTCACACTGATACTCGTAAATCGGCATAACTTCTAATCCTCGACCCTTCTCAATTTTTTTTAAACAATAAAAAACAAATACTATTCTTTACAATCTGCTTAAAGCAGTCACTACTGAAAAATAGCCGAAACCTACCTTTAAAAGGGCTGATCATCAAGCCCCAATCGGGCCTTCAGCTCAAACCCGTTCAAATTCTCAACATAAATTGTTTTGCGTCGCGATTTCTGGCCACCAACAACCTCGACCCGAGCCCGAGGCAGTTTAAGAAGATCAGCCAGAAAATCCCGACAGAGACGATTGGCAGCGCCCTCTACCGGAGGTGCGGTCAGAGATATTTTAAGCGCATCATCATGCATACCCTGAAGACGGTTACGCGCCGCCCGGGGCTGAACATGAACCCTGAAAGTCACACCTTCAGAAGTCTCTCTGAACCACAATTGTGCCATTAACCGTCCCCGCAAATTTATCAGAGCGCTAGCCGGCTACGGTTTGGGCAAACTGCAATAAAGTCTGCACGAGAAATGATTGAAGAAAAAATATAGCCAGCATAATCAGCATCGGCGCAAAATCTATCCCGCCCATCGCAGTCCAGGGAAACCAACGCCGCACCCGATAAAAAACCGGTTCGGTAGCCTGATAAAGAAACCTGACAATCGGATTGTACGGATCAGGATTTACCCAAGACAATAGAGCCCGGATAATCACAATCCAGAGATAGAGGGTTAATCCGATATCGAGTATTTTGGCCACTGCAACCAATAAATTACTTATCACATACATAATAGTTCAACCCACTTAAATTGATCACGGCTTGGGATTATCTCGCTCTGTCTCGATGCGGGGACAGACCTCCAGGCAGGGCTTTAGCCCCAGCCGGGCTGAGCTCTGTCCCCTTGCGAAGCAGGGCGAAGCGAAATAACACAACTACCCTCTGTTACTTTAAGTTGTTTTAATTCCGACAAATGCCAACTGGCGGCCGGTTATAGCATGATCACGACGGTAGGAAAAGCAGAAATCATGACAATGCGTACAGATATCGACAACATGAAAATTTTCTTTCGCGACCCCGGCTGCCAGCAGCTGAGCCCTCTGGATAGATAAAAGATCAATATAGTAACCTGAGGGACGCTCCTGATACCACCCTTCAACCCCATCCAGAACAGAATGCCGACGAAAACAATCGACCACTTCACTGCCAACTTGAAAACAACAACTGCCAATAGCGGGACCGGCATAAACCTGGAGGGTCTCAACTTCAACCGCAAAACGGCGAAGCAACTCAGTAACCGCCACAGTCCCTATCGATTGTTCCAAACCACGCCAACCGACATGAACAACCGCTGCAACTCGTCGATTTCGGCCAATCATGATAAGCGGCAGACAGTCGGCGGTCATCACTCCCAGCAGGATTCCCGGCTGATCGGTCAGCAAGGCGTCGGCCTCAATCTGTGCCAGTTGCGCAAGTTTTTCAGGATCACGATCAGTAACCGTAAGACAACGATTACCATGCACCTGTCTGGCCGTCACCAGAGATGGGAAAAAATTTGCACCTGCACTCTGTAGTAGAGCTCGACGGTTTCGAGTTACCATCTCATCTTGATCGCCAACCTGAAAACTCATATTGGCAAAAGCGAATGGTCCGCAACTAGAGCCCCCGGGCCGCAGTGTGAAGCCCGCGGTAACCGATGGCGGCGTAGCGACTTTAAGGTAGGCAGGGCCTGATTGATTGTCAAGGCTGAAAGGATATTTCAACTTTAACTTAAGTCCGTTTTCACAACCCACACAACCCCTCCAGCAGACGGTCAAGATCTTGCGGCAAAGAACTCTCAAATTCCAGATATTGTTCACTTACCGGGTGCATAAAACCCAAACGCCGAGCATGCAATGCCTGCCGGGGAAAATCGGCCAGCAGGTCTGCCCCATAAGCGGCTGCCGGCAAACGGCTTATCCCCTTTTTACCATACACCCGATCACCAACCAGAGGGTGTCCCGCCTCACTCAGATGAACCCTAATCTGATGGGTGCGCCCGGTTTCCAGGCGCAAAGAGAGCCAGGAACAAGCCCCCGACAGGTAATAACGCAAAACCTGGTAGTTAGTATGAGCCGATTTCCCACCTCTCTCGACCGAAGCCATTTTTTTGCGTTGCCGGGGATGACGGCCGATTGACGATTGAAAAGAGCCACAAGTGGGTAAAAGACGCCCGTAGACCAAAGCAACATACTCTCTTTTGATTGTATGTTTTTTAAATTGCTCGGCCAAACCCTGATGAGTGAGATCATCTTTAGCAACCACCAGCAAGCCGGAAGTATCCTGATCCAGGCGGTGAACAATACCAGGTCGCATAACACCCCCGATTCCAGCCAGGTCACCACAATGAAAGAGCAGCGCATTTACCAAGGTACCATCCGGGTTTCCCGCAGCCGGATGAACAACCATACCGGCCGCCTTGTTGACAACCACAAGATGCTGGTCTTCGTAAACGATCTCTAAAGGCAAATCCTGGGCTTCTATCTGCAGGGGAACCGGGGGTGGAACCCTAAGCGTAACACAATCCCCGGGTTTAAGAAGGTATGAAATTTTTGCCGGGTCACCATTGACCAGAACTGAAACTGAACGTACCAGACCCTGTAGGCGACTGCGGGACATATCCGGCTGCCGGGACGCCAAAAAGTGATCCAGACGACAGCGTTCAGACCCCGAAAAAACATACTCTAGGGACTCTTCAACAACCATTTAAATTGCGGCTCTCTTCTCCAGTTTGGTGCGCAGGATCTGAGCCAGTTTTTGCGCTTCAGGAAACTCCTCCTTAAGCTCCAGCGCCCGCTCCAAACAAACCAGGGCCTGCTTCCAATGCTTTTTATCGATCAAAGCCCGAGCCATATTAAAGTTTAAAATCGGATCTTTATCATTGATCTCAAGGGCCTTTATATAGCTATCTAGGGCTTGATCAAACATCTTCATACGCCGCAAGTCGATTCCGAACTCATTAAAAACATGTTTATTCTCGTCTTCGAACAGAGCATCGATGCTGGTCAGTTTATTAAGGATCTCTTTCGCCTCATCCTCCTCACCTCTCTCCAAATGCACTTTAACCATCCCGTAATTGGCCCGAACATGCTCTTCATCAAACTTTAAAGAACTTTGAAACTCAAATTCAGCACTATTAAGCTCGCCTTTACGCAGATGGAGATTTCCCCGGGAAGCGTGACGATCTGCCTTCTCCTTGACTTTGCCTAGTTTTTCAGTTTTATCCGGAGGAACAAAGTCTGGTCTCGGTTTGCAACGTTGAAAGAACTCTTCCTTTCCAACAACTTCAGTAATCGTGGTAAGTTGACCGGCCATATTGAGAAGACTCAGTTTGACCTCTCCACTGGGCAACTCCTCAGCATAGAAAATATTTTCACCAGTAGTAGCACGTTTGGTCGCCCCTGTACCAAGTGTAATTTTAACCTCTTCACTGTAATAACCGACAATCTCCACTTTTCCCTCTCTACCTCCGGACAGCCCCAATAGCAATTTTTGCTATTGGGGCATTACCGGGCTCCTGTAGCGATACAATATTCAGCAACTAATCCTTGCCATTTACTTTCTAAACGGCTATACATCTCGAAAATACAATGATGTTATACTACTCTACCTACAGATAAAAATCCAATCATGAATTCACCATCAGCAGAAAACAACCAGGGTAAATACAAATTCTTCCTGGAAATCCTGCAACAAGCCCCTTACGGGATTATTGTCTGCGATGAACAGGGAGGGATAACTTTTGCCAACCAGCTCGCATCTTTCATGCTCCAGCTAGACAATTTAACCGATAGCAATCTGCTCTGCATCCTGACAGCGGTGCCGGACTTAAGTGAAACATGGGAAAGCTTACTGAGAGGAACCCGAAACAATATCGCCCTGCCCTTCTCAATAGATAAAAATACGCAAAGTGGCGATATCCTTAACCTTTCGCTGCAAGCTTCGGTTTTCAAAGAGTCTCCTGATCAGAAAAACCGCATCCTTATTTTTATTGAGGATCTGAGTATTAATGAAACCCTGGACGCCGCCAATCAACACTATACAGACAGCCTGGAAAACCTGGTTGATGAAAAAAGTAAAGAGTTGGAACTTATTCAAAAACAATTGATTTTAAGTGAAAAAAAGGCGGCCATGATTGAAACCGCCGGTGCAATCGCTCATGAGCTGCGCCAACCCATGACAACCATCATCGGAACCATTGAGATGCTCGACCTAGACGATGCCGGTGATGAAAATCCACTTAACAACAAACGGCTTAAGACCATCCGGAAGCAGTGTCTGAGGATGGCGGAAATTATTAAACAGATGGAACAGCTGGTTGAATACAAAACTCGGCCGTACGTAAATGGAAGCCTGATTATTGATCTGGAGGAGTCTAGTCAAGGGAGATGATACGATAATCATCAGGAGGGTACCGGAATTGTCACCGGCAGCATAACGGATGAATAACTGAGCAAACAACTGTCTGCTTTTTGTACCTAATTTCAGGTAAATCCACTAGCTCCAGAAGAACCGCCCAAAGTACACGAAGTCTTGCCGATCCCAGCCGTCTGCACGACACAACCTGATATTACTTTACGCAACCCCACGACCGAGCACTTCTGACATTTCAGAGCAGTACCATCCTCGCCCATCTTCTGCAGGACCTCAACCCTAACCCCACATTCAGGGCACTCATACTCATACAATGGCATCCTATTTCGCCTCTTTACAGGAATCTGCCGAAGCTTCATTACAATCCATACCGAAATGATCCATCAAGGTACCGATCAAAAGCTTGCTGATATCATCACTTACCCAGTAACGCATCGCCACTCCCTCTCGGGCTGAATCAACAATCCCCTTGCCCTTAAGTACAGAAAGATGCTGAGAAACCGTAGCCTGGGAAAGTTCTAAACAACTCCACAGGTTTTTCACACAACTCTCCCGGGTCAAAAGAGTCTGCACTATCTGCAGGCGCACCGGATGACCCAAAACCTTCAGAACCTCAGCAACCCGACAACAGATCTGATCTCTATCCAAGAGTAACCTCCATATTTTCACCGAAAGCAACAGCCGCTCTCACTGATTCCAGAACATATGTATATATTGCAATCTCATATAACCGGTTGTACGACACCTGTCAAACAATTTGTCCAAAGCTGCAGAAACAAAGCAAGAAATCTCCTTGTTACGATCATAGAAATCATGTTATACAGTTGACTTTAAAGAAGATCCATCTAACAACTAAAAACAGCGATGAAAACTTCCTCTATATTATAAAATTATAAGGGTATACATTGACGCAAAGCATTGAACTTTTAGATCTAATGTTGGTTTTGGATGAACGCCAAGGTTTTAAACATGCTTTTATTTCGATTCGTCCCAACACCAGAATCACAAAACCACACGATCCCTCTGTCTTACGATCTATCCTTGAGACAATCAAGAGAGAGATCAGAGAAAAAGGGATCAATCACGGCATCAAGAAAGCCAGCACCATAACCTCTGAAATCAAACACTACCTGGCTGATTATCAAAAAATCATGGCCCGCAACACCTTCTACACCTTTTCCATTGCAAGTCCGACACTGCCCCAAAAAGGTGACGATGGAAGCCTCGAGGTATTGGTCGATCTTAAATTAAAACCCGGCAAAATCAGAGATGAGAAAACCGGTAAAATCGACTACTACGACCTGGGCTTCAGCGAAACCCTGATTCACATCGGCAAACCTCTGATTATCATTAACCACGCGACGCCTGGAATCGATGGTATCGACATCTTCAAACAGCCGATAACTGCCCAGGCGGGAACCGAAGAGATGATGCCGGCTTACGATCGTAGAACTATCAGCTGCGAAGAGGATCCAGACAATAACAGATCTGTTTTGAAAGCCGCCATCACAGGCTTTCTCTACCATGAGGCCGGCAGGGGGTACTTCATCGACAAAGATGTCCTGACCAGGCAGGTTGATTTCTCTACCGGCAACATCGAAGTCCTGGATTACAACGATATCGACACCATCATAAAGGTATCCGGGCAAAATGATATAATGCGCGACTCGGTCAAGCCGGGTTTCACCCTTAAAGCCAAAGAGATTGTTATCGAAGGCAATGTCGGGCGTGGAGCCACCCTCGAAGGGGAAAGAATCTTTATCACAGGAATTGTTGATGCTAAAGCCCGGATTATCGGCCAGAAAATTGAAATCGGCAAAGTCGTCGGCGCCCATGTTGAAGGTTCAGATATCAAAATAAATTCGGTCCTCCAAAATGCTACGGTTGTAGGACGGCAAGTGAGAATCAACACCTGCATGTCCTCTGAAGTCAGCGGCGAAGAGGTCTTCATCAACTGCGAACTACGCTCCGGAACCATAACTGCCTCCAATTTTATCTTCTGCCATCAGGCCAGCGGCACCAGCCACTCCAATCTGACTATCGACCCTTTGGCCATCCCCAGCTTCCGGCAAAAACTGGAAGAGCAGCAAAGTCGGGTTGACACCTGCCATAAGCTCTACAAAGAGCGCAATAATGAATTTGAGAGACAAAAACAGTTACACCACAACCATCACCAGTCTCACATTGATAAC
>JANTGZ010000124.1 GCA_024762675.1 Thermodesulfobacteriota bacterium
ATTTTTGCTGAAATCATAGCCTAAGCGCTGCCATTGGCTGATAATTTCCACTTCCGGGAAAAAACCCTCATGACGGTAGATTTCCTGCCCGTCAGCAGCAAAAAAGATCTGGGTCGGGATTAGCTTTATGTGGTGTTTGCGACCAATTTCCGGTTTTATGGTGACATCTTTAAACTCAACCTGAAATTGCTCTGAGTAGCCTGCATGCAGACTCTCCAGAACCTTTTCCATCATCTGACAGGGAACACAGGTCGTTGACCCGAGTTCCAGCATCAGAGGAAGTTTTTCGGAAGATTCCAGTCTGGTACCGGACAGTTGAGCTGCCGGCGGGAGCGGATCTGCCCCCCGGTGTCCAGGGTTGAGATAGAATGAGGTGATAGCAAGGGCTAAAGTAATTAGAACTGCCAGCCAGCGCTGCCATTTTTTCACAAGAGCCTCCTATAGACCTTTGCAGTATTCTTTTACATTTTCCTGAACGTAGCTGATGAATTTGTCCTGGGGACCATGGAGAAGTTTCCAGACCTCATTGAGCACCTTGTATTGCACAATTTTACCACCTTTAATCTCGACTACGACCGGAAATTTGGAGCGGGTATGAAAATCAGCGAGAAGATGGTGATTTTCAGCATTGTCGACGTTAATTTCCGAGAAACTCAGTTTGCCCTGATCAATGAGATCTTTAAAAGCCGGGGCAATAGTACTCTCCTCGCCGGTTTGCTCATTTTCGACTTTACCGCCGAGGACGGCGGCCTTAGTCAGTTCGCCAATATGGTTACAGGAGAAACAGCGAAATGTATTGTGTAGATAGTAGACCTGAATCTGATGTGAGGGTGTGGCCTTGGCCGGAGTAGTGTCGGATGCAGCGAAAGTAGGATTGATGAGTCCCATAGAACAGACCAGAAAAACCAGCAGGAGCAGGATAGTGCGCGGTGATTGGTTAGACATTTTAATGATCCTCGTTAAAATTATTAAGGTTTTAAGAAAAGCAAGTTCAATTTTAGAATCAGGGATTAACAGTTTGTTCCGGGTTCGAAAACCACTTCTGGGTTCTCAGGCAAATTTTGACCAGCATCAACATAACCGGAACCTCAATCAATACGCCGACGACTGTGGCCAGGGCGGCGCCGCTAGAGAGCCCGAAGAGCATGACTGCGGTGGCGATAGCGACTTCAAAATGGTTTGATGCCCCGATCATAGCGGCCGGAGCCGCATCTTCATATTTGAGTTTAAGGAGTCGGGCTAAGCCATATCCCAGGCAGAAGATGAGAACGGTTTGGATGAAAAGTGGAACCGCAATCCAGAGAATTGTCAACGGTTTGGCGACAATTGTTTCACCCTTAAAAGAGAAGAGTAATACAAGGGTTGCGAGCAGGGCCATAATGGTTATCGGGGTCAAGATATGGAGGAATTTTTCCTTGAACCAGATTTCACCTTTAGTGGCAATAACCCATTTACGGGAAATAAAGCCTGACACTAGCGGTAAGGCAACATAGATTACAATTGAGAGCAGCATTGCCTGCCAGGGAACAGGCAGGCGTCCAACCCCAAGCAGATAACCACCAAGAACCCCATAGAGAATCAGCATAGTCAGGGAATTGATGGCAACCATGACCAGGGTCAGACCATCATTGCCCCGGGCCAGAAAACCCCAGACCAGAACCATTGCGGTACAGGGAGCAATGCCAAGCAGGATGCAACCGGCAAAATAGCTGCGCCAGAGCGGAATCTGCAGCATTTTAACACCTTCATGCAGAACTACAGTGCCGACCCCATGGGTTGCGCCAACCGCAGGATCAAGGCCAAAAGGCATTTTGACCAGATCTGTGGCTTCGGCACCAATAAATCCGCGAAATAGGAAACCAAGAAAGAAAATCGAGATAGCATACATCGTGAAAGGTTTGATGCACCAGTTGACAAACAGAGTCAGGAGTACCGGCTTGCCACTTTTCCCGGCCTTGACAACCGAGCCGAAATCGATCTTGACCATAATCGGGTACATCATCAGAAACAGGCAGACGGCAATCGGAATGGAGATTACCGGGGCATCGTTTACATAGATCGCCAGGCCGTCAAGTTTATGCGATAGTTCCGGTGCCAGTTTACCCAGGGCGATTCCGCCAATAATGCAGAGCGCGACCCAGACCGTCAGGTAACGTTCAAAGATACTGGTCATTTCCCGGTCTTTCATATGAACCTCCGAAAGAATCTATTGCTGTAATCTTACAAAACATTTATGACAAACTCACTATATTTGGCTATTTTACCAATTATAAAATTATATGTCAAGTTAAAATACTTGATTGTTTTAGTGCTTTTTGCGGGATAGAGTAGTAACCAGGAAATTCAGGTTTGTTATTAGCTGTTACCCCAAATTCATGGCTTGGCAGAATTGTTACTCCTGTTTTCGGGTTTTGTTTTTAGCATTCTCATTCAACAGAGGAATTCCAGCGGCGAGCTTAAGATTGCTGATCGCAATCAGTTGTTCATGCAATGCCTGGCTGAATTGTGAATCGGCAATCAGTTTGGCAGCTTCGGCATCGAGAAGATCGTTGATGGTACTTTTCCCTACATCGTATTTTTTCTGTTCATCCAAAAGCGCCAGCTGAGCTTCGGCAACGGATTGCCGGAAAGTTTCAACCCTGATTTTGGCGCTTTGCAACTCGGCGACGGCACTTAGTACCTGTTGTTCAATCTGGTTGCGAAGAGCCGTGCGCCGGGCTTCAGCTTTAAGCCGTTGGGAGCTTGCCCGGGCGATGGCTCCGGAACGTAATCCGGAATCAAACAGGGGAAAAGCCACCTTGAACCCGCACCAGATATTCGCCGGTTTCAGTGTAGATCGTACCGGCCGGGGAGGCGACATTCTGTTTTGCAATTTCACCGATTGTCTGGGCCAGAGAGAGCTTGTAGGCGGCAAGCCTGTCCCGGTTGATCCGCACCTGAACCTCAGGCTGATGAGCACCGAAAACATCGACATCACCAACTCCGGGAACCCGAAGCAGCTCATTCATAATCTCATAATCCGCCAGCAGGCGGATTATGGACAAATCTTTTGCCGAACCTTTTTTGGGCGAAAGTGCCAGGGTGGTCAAGGCCCGGGTCGCGTCAGTGATCCGGTAGGTTCGAGGTTCCTGGGCATCGGCCGGCAGCTGGGAACGAATACGGGCGACAACGCTCCGAACATCGGTTACCGCTTCACCAATTTTTTTGCTGTAGAAAAATTCCGCCGTTACCGAGGAGACTTCATCGCGTGAGGTTGAGCGAATCCGTTTGATACCGGAGATGGTGTGGAGTTCTTTTTCAATGATTTGGGTGATCTTGTCGGCAATGTCATCAGATGAGGCCCCCGGTTCGACTGTTATTACTGCAACCTGCGGCGGTGCCGTACCGGGAAAGAGATCGGTCGGGGTGCGAAAAAAAGCGAAAATCACCGCGACTCCGATCAAAACTCGGGTAGATATGGGAGATGGTCAGGTTAAGTTTTTGTCCCGCGATTTCGGCCTGTACCGGTAAGCCGACCTTGAGGAAATGCATATCTTCCTGGGGCGTACCAAAGCCGATTTTAAGATCACCTTGTTCCTCGACCACCATTAGGTTTTTCCCGGGGGTGGCAAGATCACCGGGATCAACGTAGCGTGATGCAACCTGCCCAGCAAAAGGACTCCTCAATTTGCTGTAGATCAGTTTTGTGCTGAGACTGTCCCGGTTTCGCTGGAGAGTTTTAAGGCTTGCCTGAGCTGACTGAAGTCGGGCCGCCGCCTCAATCATCTGGTTGCTGGTGGTTTCCGCTTCAACTTTGGAGATTACCTCTTCCTCAGCGAGTTTGCGATCCCGCTTATCTTCCGCAACCCAAAAAGCCTTATTGCTTTCAAGGCTCTTAATAGTTGCCCGGGAGGCCATAATCTGGGCTTCAATGCCTTTTATGTCAGCCTGGATAACCTGGTCATCAAGTTCGATCAAAAGTTCACCCGCTTTTACCCTGGCTCCTTCAGCAAACAGAACTCTGTCAACTTTAGCGGAAATTCGTGATGAGATTCGTGCGGTTTGCCGGGCTTCAAGGATACCGAGATAGCTGTGGGTGCTTTTTAAGGTCTGTCGTTTCACCTCTGCAACATGAACCGGAACCGGGCGCTTTCCGTAAGCCTCAACCTTTTTTGCCTGACCCTTGCGTTTTGCGACCAGGGCTCCCATAGCCAGGATAAGGGCAATAATAACGATTGCAGAGACGATTTTCTTCATTTTGTTTCTTCCTTTCTTATAACTTAAGAGCTTGAGGCAGGGTTTCAACAAAGGCCTTGATTTGATCGCGAACCCGGCGATAGCAGTCAAGCTGGGTTTCAGCATCGGCTCCCTGGTCAGCCAGCTTTTGTGCCAGTTGCGGCGGGTCTTCAAAGCCGACATGGATGGTTTTAACACCGCCGGGGAACCAGGGGCAATTTTTCTGGGCATGTCCGCAGACAGTTATAATGGCGGCAAAAGTCATATCCCGGTATTCATCCACCAGCTTTGAGCGTTGTTGTGATATATCCACCCCGACCTCGGCCATAACCTTGACAGCTGAATGGTTCAGGCCATGGGCTTCAATTCCTGCTGAAAAAGCGGCGATTTTGTCCCCCTTAAGGGCTTTGGTCCAGCCTTCCGCCATCTGGCTG
This sequence comes from Thermodesulfobacteriota bacterium, assembly GCA_024762675.1. Taxonomy (GTDB): domain Bacteria; phylum Desulfobacterota; class Anaeroferrophillalia; order Anaeroferrophillales; family Tharpellaceae; genus Tharpella. The sequence continues at coordinate 4,650 of JANTGZ010000124.1, forward strand.
CGACAGGAATTCCCGGTACACAGGAAAAGAAGGTTGATTTTTTCGCTCATAATATTCCCTTAGCTTAAACTCAGGTAATCAGTTTATAGATGATCTGCAGGGCGATTAACATAATGACAAAGCCGAAGACCCGCTTGAGTTTGTTTTTATCGGTTTTCAAGGAGATGCGGCTGCCGATGAGGCCGCCGATGATGGCCGCCAGGGCCAGGGTCAAGCCGGTATGCCAGTCGACATTACCATGTAAGGCATGACCGATGACTCCTGAACCTGCGGTCAGGGCGACCATAACGGTTGAGGTGGCGACGGCAATATCCATCGGTACGCCGCAAAGCAGCACCATTATCGGCAGCTTGATAATGCCGCCGGTAATCCCCAGCATTCCGGCGAGGACACCGATAGCGGCGGTCGCGGTCAAGACCAGGGGCAGGTTAACACTGTAATCAACTCCGTCAAAATGGCGATGCCAGTACCAGGGTTTGGTCGGCCGCAGGTAAACTCCGGATTCACTTCTCTTTTTTATCATCAAGACGCTGGCAAGCAGAAGGATTGCCGCCAGCAGCCCCTGTAAAACAGATTCAGGAATCAGGGCGCTGAAATAGCCGCCGACAAAGGCCATAATATCGGTTGGTGGATCGATGACTAAAGCCAGTTTCCAGTCAATTTTTTTGTTTTTATGAAAATGAAACAGGGCCGCCAGTGAGGTGCTCATTATTAATATCAGGCTGATGCCCGGCGCCATTTTCATACTGTAGCCGGCAAACAGAAGGATCGGCACATAGACGATCCCCCCGCCCATACCAATCATTGAGAAAAGCATTGAAATAAAGAGAAAGGTTCCGGCCAGCAGTAATAGCTTTTCCATTTTCAGTCCCGCTTAAACTAGGCTACATTTTTTGCCTGACAACCAAGACAGATTTTGCCTTCAGGACCATCAACCAGTTTGTTGCTGAATACGCGTTCGCCGCATTGGGAACAGCAATCAGTCGTGAAAGTCCCCTGACCCGATTTAAAATCTACGCTTGTAATCGGCCCAATGTCGAGGAATGCAGCTTCGGGCATGCTCAACACTTTTTCCACCAGTGGATCGGCGATCTCGGCCGGGACATCTTGTGGCAGAACTCCATCCTGACGCTGTTTGACAAATGGTGACTGCATCATATTGCCGAAAAATTCAGGCTTCAAAGAAACCCGGACTGAACGTTGACTGGCGACATCAATCAGTGTGAAAGCCATTTTGTTGTAGTAGAGTTTTTCTATGTTTGATTTACCGTACGTACAGCCGGTTGCGGTCATAATCCCATCCAGAAAACAGCCAGCCGCATGGCCTTTACCGGTTTCGCAAATGACATGCAGTTCTTTATCCTGGGCTCGGTCAACCCCCAAAACGTTCATGGCTGCGACACCCGCCCGTAATCCCAGCGGCATTGCCGGACACTTATGGCCATGAAAAGCCATACCAACTTCCATAAAATTCTTTGCCTCTAACATCTTGTAACCTCCGTAATCAATGAGCTTAGTTTGTTGTTTGGTTAACTTACCAACTAACCAATGTTTTGTCAATAAAAAAAGATCCGCCTTTGGAATATCAGAAGCGGATCTTTTTTTCTCTTGATACGGAAGCGGAAGAAAAAATTCGGCTGGCAGTTACCGCTCTTAAAAAAGATCGCGTCTCAATTAACATCGCCCATCGTCTACGCTCGGCGATGACAGCGACTGGTTAAAAGCAGCTGTAAAGCCATTAACTTGAAAGGCAATTATGGTTTCCACACCCTGAGAAAAACTTGGGGTTATCACCAAAAAGTCTCGTTTGGTATAGGAACCAATGTTATTCATGCTTTGTAGGTGTAAGCTGTCGCTTATCAACTGCGGTAGTGGCCACCGGTTGGGCGAGGATTTTCTGAATGGTTTTGGCAAAAGATTCCATGACATAGGGTTTGGCGATGACCCCTTGGAAGCCATAATTGCGAAAATTGGCCACGACATCATCATGCGAATAACCACTGCTGACAATGGCTTTAGCCCGGGGGTCGATTTTCAGGAGCCGGTGGATTGTTTCTTTGCCGCCGATGCCGCCGGGGATAGTTAAGTCCATGATTACCAGATCGAAGGGCTGCTGTTCCTGCAGGGCCTGCTCGTATTTGGCCAAAGCCTCCTGGCCGTTTATTGCATAGTCGACGGTATGCCCCATAATCATGAGCATTTCACCGCAGGTCTCCCGGATGACATCCTCGTCGTCCATGATCAGGATTTTGCCGGTAATTTTCAAATCTATTTCATTTAAACTCTCTATTTCAGTTTTAGCTGTATTGGCGGATGCCGGCAGGTGAATGGTGAAGGTAGTTCCGGTGTCAGCTGCGGATTTTACGTTTATCAGGCCGTTATGGTTTTTGATGATGGAAAAAACTGTTGCCAGTCCCAGACCGTTGCCGACCCGTTTGGTGGTGAAATAGGGGTCAAAAATCTTGTTTATATGTTCCGGACTGATGCCCTCGCCCTGATCAGTCAAAGTTATTTTTATGAAACGTCCATTGTCGGTTTCGACAGGCCGTTCGGCCGGTGTTAAAATAACATTTTCGGCTTCAATTACCAATTTACCGCCATCGGGCATTGCCTGACTGGCATTTATCGCCAGATTGTTGATTATCTGACTGAACTGACCGGTATCGACTGAAGCCGACCATAGATCAGCGGCGATGTTGATTTCAACATCGGTGTTGCTGCCGCGCAGAGAAAATTTTGCGACTTCATGTAGTAGCGGCCCGATTTCCACAAGTTTTTTGACCGGTGAACCCCCGCGGGCAAATGTCAGTAACTGTTGGGTTAAACTCTGAGCCTGAGAGAGAGACTGTTCAGTTTTCTCAAGATAATTAAAAACTTTTTCCTGGTCGCCAGGAAACATTTTGGCGAGTGAAATATTGCCGTAGATCGCC
>JANTGZ010000125.1 GCA_024762675.1 Thermodesulfobacteriota bacterium
AGAAGCACATGGTCGCAAACGAAGCTTCTGGTCAAAATATGAGGTAAAGAAATGAACGAACGATTTTATCTGCTGAAAATTCAACTGCTCGATATTGAACCTGCAATCTGGCGTCGTTTTGTGGTGCCCGCCAGAATCACACTGGATCGACTTCACGATGTTATTCAGATTGTCATGGGCTGGACCGACAGCCATCTGCACGAATTTACCATCGGGAAAAAGCGCTACACCGAATATCCGGAATCAAAAGAAGACGGACTGGTGTGTGGAAAATACCGTCTTGAAGATCTGATCAAACAGAAAGGCCGCACATTCAGTTATCTGTATGATTTTGGGGACAGCTGGGAACATGAACTTCTTTTAGAGGAAAGCCGCTATTTCAATCCGGACATAAGAACGGAGCTGGCCTGTCTTGAGGGTGAACGGGCTTGTCCACCTGAGGATGTGGGCGGCGTACCCGGTTACTTTGAATTCTGCAATGCTCTTAAAGACCCGAATCATGAAGAGCATGAAAGCTACGTGGAATGGTCTGGCGGCGACTTTGACAGTGAAATCTTTGATTCCGGCTCGGTGAACTGGGAACTGATGAAATACCTCCGCTGGTCCCGGGACAGGTATCAAAACTGGGGAGGCGTTGAATGAAGAAGGTATTTTCTGACAGCATACTCGAGAAAGATTCAGTTATCCGAAAATTCCGGATAACTGCCGTGAACGGTAAAAAAAATATAGAACAAAAATCAACTGTTAAGAACGGCTTAATAGCTCAAGGTTATGGAAACAGGCATTACGGTAGAATAAACGAAGGAGGCGTGATGCATGAATACATTTAATCCTAAATTCACCATCACCAACCGCATGACGGCTGCGATTACGCAGATTGAACGGGCGCGTGGTTTTCTGGAAGCCGCACGGTTGTCAGACGACTGGGTGCGGGATATGGGCGCCGAGGCGTTGATCAAGGAAGCCCACCACACAACGCACATTGAGGGAACTCAGCTCACACTGGATCAGGCGGAACGACTGTGGCGTGGTGAGGTGGTGCCGGAAGCCAACCCGGATGATGCACGGGAGCTGCTCAATTATCGTTCCGCTTTTGAATTCGTCTCCGACTGCCTCGATAGTGGCGATCCGATTACCGAAGGGCTAATTCGGGAAATTCACCGTAAACTGGTGGAAGGCGTTCGCGGCGAAAAAACCGATCCCGGTAACTATCGCCGCATTCAGAATTATGTGGCCAACTCGTCCACCAGAGAAGTGATCTACACCCCGCCGTCAGCGGTTGAGGTACCGATCATAATGTCGGAAATGGTCAAATGGCTTAACGGTGATCTTGATATTCATCCAGTGCTTGTCAGTGGTATTGCTCAGTTCCAGCTGGTGCATATTCACCCATTCCTCGATGGAAACGGCCGTACCTCACGCCTGCTCTCGACGCTATGCCTGTACAAAGCCGGTTACGACTTCAAAAGGCTATTCACTATCAGCGAATACTACGACCGTGATCGACCGACTTTTTACAAGAAGATCCAGAGCGTTCGTGAAAACGACATGGACATGACTGTCTGGCTTGATTACTTCATCACCGGCCTCGAAACCCAGATGATCGAAGTCAAGGAACGCGGTGAGCAAGTTATCCGCCGGGATGTTCTGGTACAGAAGCACGGCTTGAATGAACGCCAAGGAAAAGCCCTTGGTTACCTACTACAAAATGGCAAGCTCACCATTCAGGATTTTGAAAGCATTTGCCCAAATGTAAATCGACGGAGTCTTCAGCGCGACCTCAAAGGGATGTTGGATAAGGAGCTGGTAACGACGGAAGGTGCTACAAACCAACTGGTTTATGTTCTTCGGGGTTAAACTTGCGACATCTTGTGACAGCAACTTGCGACAAACTCACGACAAAACTTGTGACATGGCCACTTTCAGACTAGGGTTTGTGGGGTAATTACAAAAGGCCTCCGAACGGGAATCGAACCCACGTCCGTTCTCTGTTTCGGGAAAATGTAGAGAATTAAATTTCTCTCGGGCTCCGACAGGTTGAATGGATTTTCGGCAAGGTTATACCGGATAATCTTTTCGGAAATGAATATGCCATGGCCTATTTCGGGGTGATCGCGCCATTTCTGGCGAGTGATGAATGCAGAATGATTAATAATAAATTGAAAAAAAACTCAGAATTCAGAATTCAGAATTCATCACTCGACGAAGCCGCTGCCGATACAGCGTAAAAATTAATCGGAAAAAACACCTCAACTTAACGGCCGGGAATAATTATCCTGGAACTATCCATCTCCTTCATCTTCTGCTGTTGCTGCATCTCCTTGATTTTCTCAACCATCTCCGCCAAAGCCTGGCGCATGGCATCTGGAAAGACAGCCATCGCCTCTTCAAGATTGTTGGCCTCCAAAGGCGCCTGCAACGGCACCGGGCCTTCCGGAGACATCAGTTGGGTGTTGCCGATATAGATCGGCGTACGACTCTGATCTTCACTGCCGTCAAGGTTGATGGGCATCAGGATTTTGATTGATGCGACCTTAAGATCAGTGATCGTCTCTTCACGGTAGAGGTGGTTGGTATCAACCGAAAAATCGGTTTTCGGTTCCTGTTCGTTAACACTCATTCTAATCTCCAGTTTATAGGTTAAAATATACCGGCGTTGCCGGGATGCATAACACTTATCAGCAACTCGTTCCGTTCTATCGGGAACTAATTAGATTCAAAGACGAAAAGGATCTCATTGTCGCGAATCATATGGAGTTCACGGCGAACAACAAGTTCCTGATAACGGACATCACTCTGCAAAAGACGAATTTTGTGACTTAAACGCTGATTTTCTACCTTAAGCTCCTGATTGTGATCTCTAACACGGTCAATTTCACTCTCAACCGCCCTTAATGCCCGATCCCCGCGACTACCGAACCAGGTAAGCCACACGAAATAGAAAATAATGACCAGTAACAGACAGGTTATCAAACGTTTCATCGAGGCACCCGAAACACAATGCTAATCGTCCCCCACTGCTCTTGCTGCGGGATATTAGACACAAGGGAGGAGAAACGCCACTGTTTTAAAAATCTTTCGGCAACATTAACAAGTTCCAGGTCCCCAATCTTTAAAGCCTCAACCCGACTGACACTACCATCGGGCCGCACCCAGAAACGAAAATTGACGGTAACATCTTTGACCAGAGATATTTTCGGCAGCTCCGGACGAAAGAGGACTTGCCGGCTCCGGGCCACCGGTCCGCTTAAACCATAATCCGCTTCATCTACAGATCTCTCAGACACATTTACCAAAAGTAGAGATTTCTTACCGGAAGGGGAAAGTAATTCCTCGACTATAGAGCCGGATTCAACAGTCGGCCCCTGAGGGGCTCCGCCAAGACTCCGGCCGCTCAATCTACCGGCCGGCTCTTTGCCCAAGCTCCCTAAAAGCTCTTGCGGACGTGCCAAAACTGATGTTTCAGGCAGAGGAAGTGGTTGGGGCTTTGATTTATCTGTATCCACCGCCGGCAACTCTACAGGTGCCGGTGGTGGATACGACGCCTCACCGAGGGCGGAAAGCTCTTTTAAGCGATGATCAATCAGAGTTGAAATATGGTCATCGGCCAATAAAGAGGATGACTTCTCCGTCGGAGGAGGTTCAGGCTCAGGCATGGCTTCCGGCTCAACCAGGGTCACCTCGATCTCAGTTCCGGTCAACAAGGCCAGACGATTGAGATGAATATTGAAGTATCTGGTCAAATCCGGCAAAGCCGCAATCAGAACAGCATGCAGGAGGCCGGAGAGAATCAGAAAAGGAATCAGGCGAACCGGCTTATAGCGTGGTGTTGACAGCAACAATCACCTCTTTAGTAGTCGCCAGTGGATAGTCGTAAGGATTTTTACCAGCTACTGACCACTAATCCGTCGGAGCCCTAAACTACTCCTCGTTGGGCTCAGTAGCGATCGCTAATTTGTTCAAACCGGCGCTCTTGGCGGCATCCATAACCTTAACCACGAGACCGTGATAGACCTTTTTATCAGCTTCAATAACAACCAGGGTGTCATCACCGTGATCTTTTCCCACAGTTTGAAATTTTTCCCGTAACTGAGGTAAAGAGAGTTTCTTCCCCTCAAGGTAGATTCTACCACCAGCTTCAACCGCAACCCGCAAAGTAGTCTTCTTCTTTTTTATCTGTTCAGCGGAAGACTTCGGTAAATCAATCTTTATCCCGGGATTAACCGAAAGACTGGTGGAGAGCATAAAAAATATCAACAACAGAAAAACGACATCAACAAGTGGTGTCATATCGAGCTGAACATCATCTCGACTGCGATTTTGAAAACGCATAAGCTGCTACCCTAACTCCCCTTCCTGATCGATAAGATCAAGAATCTCAATCGAAACCCTCTCCATACGCAAGATTCGTTTATCAACCCGGGAGCGCAGAAGTTTAAAAAAAACAAATGCAGGAATCGCTACCGTCAAACCAGCAGCCGTCGTAATCAAAGCCTCTGAGATACCACCGGCCAGCATCTGGGGATTACCGATACCGGCATGTGAAATAACACTGAAAGCCTTGATCATACCGGTTACAGTACCTAGAAGTCCGAGTAAAGGAGCAATTCCGGCAATAGTACCGAGGATAGTCAGAAAACGTTCAAGATTGGCTGCCTCAAGACGGCCAACATCTTCAATAGCTTCCTTAACCTGCTGACGAGATTTATTATGCCGCGAAATGCCGGCCATCAGAACCCGGGCTATCGAGGAGTTATTTAGACGACACTGAGTCAGGGCATCCTCCATCCGCTGCTGCCGGACCAGATCACTAACCTCAATAATAAATTTATCCGGGATGATCCGGCTCCGGCGCAGAGCAAAAAGTCGCTCGAAAAGGATTGCCAGAGTAAGAACTGAACAGATCATAATCGGGTACATCAGATACCCGCCCTTCATAACAAATTGATACATCAACAAACCTCCGGTTAGAGTCGGCAGTCAGCAATCAGCAGTTGGCAGTAAAAACCATGCCCGCTAAATACTAATCTATCAGGCGAACTCTTTTTTGACCACGAAATCAACAAAAATTAAATCTCTAATGCGGGAGCAATACCCGCAACCCAAACGGGCTATATCGGCCCGCAAATAAGTGCTCTTATCAGAACATTCCCTTGTCAAAGAAAGAAAATAACCCTTAAGACACTAAACTTTCAACCTAACTATGGCTAAACACAAGTTCAAGGTGATCTATAATTCTATCGTTCTCTAACTTGTTAATCAACAAGTTTTTTTAACTCTTTTTGCTGGGCCTCCGTGAGGGTCAAAGTGTTCAATTTTTCAGTTATTTTTTTCATCGTCTGCTCATCCTTCTCTTTTCGAGCCAACCGAACCGCCGCCAGCAGAGCGTCTCCAACCAATTTCTCCTGTTGCGGAAAAAGATAACTCAAACGCAGGTAGGATTGCTGTGCTTCACTGATACGCCCCGCCTTTTCAAGAACTGCTGCCCGAGCCAGCGCCGCGGCAGCGGCCTCATTAGGCAGTGGGTTTTTAACCGCCTTGTCGTAAAAAAAGAGAGCCTCATCAAACTTTTTCTGTTCACTAAAAAGAGCTCCGAGACCGGCGAAAGCAACAAATGCCGAATTATCGCGACGTTTTTCGTCAATCACAGCCAGATAGTGACTTCGAGCCTTAGCAAAATCTCCCTGCTGTTGATAGATCCCTGCCAATAACAGAGTGACTCGTCTTTTGAGATCGGGATCCGGACACGCCTCCGGCAATCCGGCTAAGGTCGCCAGGGCCACATCAAAATCTTTTTCGGCAAAAGCATGACGAGCCAGATACAGACGACAATCACACTCATACTTACTGAAAGGGAAGCGCTCCAACAGGCGCCGGCAATCATCTCGGGCCTCTTTTTGACGACCTTTTTCAAGATCGAGTTTAAAGTGACGATAGAGAGCTTCAAGTGCAAGATCGCGGGCATAATCACCATCTTCCAGCTGTTTAAGAAGAGTCAGAAGGTCGGTCTGACGCCCCTGACGCTGGTAGAGGTCGGCGAGCAGCAACATCAACGGCACTGTATAGGAAGATTCAGGGAAGCGGGCTATAAAATTTTTCACCTCAATCTCAAGATAGGAAAATTTATCCTGGTTGTAGGCCAGCAGCAACATCCCGTAACTCGCCTTTTCATCAATTGTCCCGCCGGGGTAAGAACTTTTGGCCTCAAGATAGACAAGCTGGGCCTTCAGATAGTCTCCCATATTAAAGTAACTCTCACCCATCCTGATCAACGCCTGGCCACTCACTTTTTCACCGGGATACTTGTCTATCAACCGCTGATAAGTTTTTATGGCCTCCGGAAATTTCTCAAGGCTGAAGAGACTCTCGCCAAGGTTGTAGATAATCTCAACATCCAGTGCAGCATCGATACCACTTTCAGAAGATAAGAGGTCGGCAAAAATTGAGGAAGCCTCTTCAAACTCACCTTGCCGAAGAGCGATCAGACCCCTATAGTTTTGCGCTCTGGAAAGGAAAGGACTCTGTGGATAACGCTCGACAAACCACTCCAGAGCCTCTTCCGATTCCCGGTCACGATGCTGATTAAATAGTGCTTCAGCCCGATTAATTTCAGCATTTTGAATAATCAATTGCGATTTCTCAGTCTCTTCGGCAACCCCCAGATAAACTGAGAAATCATTAACGGCCCGATCAAATTCATTATTTTTCAATGCCGCCCAAGCCCGCTCATAGAGAAGGTCGGCCCGCAAAGAAGGGGCACAATTTATCGGCAGTGATGAAAGGAGACTCAAAGTCTGAGGAAATTTTTCAAGACGGTTTAAGGAGCGAGCCGACAGGAGATAAAGGAGAGATTGGTCAGCATCAGTTAAAAGCTTATCTTTTTCAGCAAACAGGCTTTCCAAAATGACAAGAGCTTTCTCGGGTTCCCCGACTAAAAGCAGAATCTGAGCCTGTTCAAGCTGTAACCCGAGGGCCGCATCTCCTCTCTCCCCGGCCGCCCCAAGTTTATTGAAGGCCTCAAGGCCGAGACCAAGGATTTCCAGAGCCTTATCATTGTCGCCCAATTTAGTCTGAAGCCGGGCCAAGCGACGATAATCATCGGCCTGCACCAACGAAACTGGAAAAGAGGTAATTAATTGCTGCCCCAAAACCGCAGCCTGTTCATACTCTTCAGCCTCAAGATAAGCAGCCGTCAACTCCCGCAAAGCGGCCGCCGTAACTGCGGCTTCTTGCAACTCATCCGGGCGGGAATCATAAATGTGTCGAGCTTCAACCTGCTTTTTTTGCTTAATCAGAGAAAGTATTTCACCTAAAAAAGCGAGCGGCACGACATCATCAACACTTGCGATATCACTTTGCAGCCCCTCAAAAAGAGCTTGGGCATCGCCAAAACTGCCCAGAAAATAGAGGCACCAACCCCGCGCGAGATCAGCCTGACGCTGCAACATATCGCTGCCGGAAGCTGGGCCGGGCAGGGTCTCAAGATAGCTGAGCGCCGTTTGATAGTCACGAAGGTTAAAAGAGACCGTCGCCAGACGATAGAGGGCTGCCCGATACTCAGCTGCA
>JANTGZ010000126.1 GCA_024762675.1 Thermodesulfobacteriota bacterium
TGGCCCAAGTTCTTGATGAGTTGGCAATTAGCGGTGAGTTACGAAGCCTGTTACAGGTTCATTGTTTGCTGCATGGCTCACTATCGTCTGAGATACCATTTGCAATTCATGCCGGGGTTGTCGACGGGTATTATCGTTCGGCTCAGACTTTTAAAGGAGGAGGTCGAGCTCTGATTGCGGCTCTGGTTGCGGCCTCAAAACGATGCGGGGTTGATCTTTTCTGTCGTCATAGGGTAGAGGAGATCGAACTGACAAGCTCCGGGAAACTGGCCGGAGTCTGTTGTTCTAACGGGAGCCGGATGCAGGCTTCCGGCTGTATCTCTACCCTGCATCCGCAAGCTCTGCTGAAGCTGCTGCCGGAATCGGTCTTTCGGCCGGTCTATCGGCGTCGCTTGGCCGCTCTTGAAGAGAGTGCGGGGGCGGAGATTGTTTTTCTTCGCTGTGAGCGTCAGCGAGGAAGTACTCTTGGGGTGCGCTGTGAGCGTCAGCGAGGAAGTACTCCTGGGGCGTGTTCGTCGCAAGCCTGTGATTTTCGGGGGCGTAACTTTTTTTTCCTGCCGGGTTTAGACAAAGTGATACTTGATATTAAGCTGCCGCTTTCCGAACGACTTCTCTATCTTAATTTTGCCGATTCTTGCGTTTCAGGTACTTTAGATAGTGATTGGGAAGGTGGCGTAACGGCGATTCTTCCGGCTTCCTACTATGAACCGGGGAGAGAGGTTGCTGCAACGATTAGTTATGCCGAGAGAAAACAGCAAGTTGGAGAACTGGTACGGAAGCGTATTGCGGGGTTGTTGCCGGAGTTGGGATCCGGACTGGAAGTTGAGTGTGTGGCGACTTCCAAAACTCTACAGAGAAGCAACGCTTCGGCCCGAGGGTCGCTTTACGGAGTAAAACATATGGTAGGACAGTTCAATCCTTCTGTGAAAACCCGGTTGGCCGGACTTTATATGGCCGGCCAGGCGACCGCCGCACCGGGTCTTTTAGGGGCTGTGACCTCGGCCTTGATGGCGGTTGGCGAGATCGTTGGTCATGATCGACTTCAGACTTTGCGGGGCAAAATTTAATGAGGCGTGTAGCGGTAACCGGAATGGGTGCGGTTTCGCCCTTCGGTCGCGGTGTTAATGAGTTGACCCGCGGTATTATTGAGGGGCGCAGTGCGATTGTTGCCCTCGACGAGCTGGCCGATTATGGTGGTCTGAGGACTCGACTTGCAGCTCTGGTACCGGGGGTTGACGGTAAAGAGATTGCCCGCAACAAACGGCGCTCAATGTCGCGGCAATCTATTTTTGCTGTGCTCGCCGCCGGCGAAGCCTTGACTCAGGCCGCTTTACCGGAAGCCGGATATGGCAGCGGTCGTTATGGGGTGGTGGTCGGGACGACAATCAGTAGTCTGGAAACCAGTGAAAGTTTTTTTGCCGATCATCTTCGTGACAAAAGCTTTACCCGCATGAAAACCTCACTCTTTTTCAAGACTATGAACCATTCAGCGGCCGCCAATGTGGCCCATTTTTTTGGTATTGAAGGACGTTTGCTGGCCCCGGCGGCGGCTTGTGCCACCGGTTGTCAAGCTCTGGGGTATGCTTATGAAATGATTGCCTCGGGAACCCAGGATGCGATCATTTGCGGCGGTACGGAAGAATTTCATCCGCTTTCAGCAGCAACTTTTGACTTGATGAACGCAGCATCTTTTCGCTATAATGATCGACCTTTAGTCGCTTCTCGTCCGTTTGACCGACAGCGTGATGGCGTCGTCTGCGGTGAAGGGGCCGGGATTCTTGTCCTCGAAGAGTGGCAGTCGGCCAAATCCAGGGGGGCCGAAATTCTGGCCGAGATCATCGGTTTTGCCACTCTGACTGAAACTGGTAGCATAGCAGAACCAAGTAGTGCTGCTATGCAGCGCTGTATGGCCCTGGCTCTGGCTGATGCCGGGGTTGAGGCTAGTTTAATTGGTTACATCAACGCTCATGCGACGGCTACCGAAAAAGGTGATATCGCCGAAGCTAAAGCGTTGCTCGGGCTTTTTGGCGACCAGGTGCCGGTCAGCAGTTTAAAAGGCCACCTTGGTCATACCCTTGCAGCCAGCGGCGGCCTGGAGACGATTGCGACGATTGAGATGATGCGTTGCGGTGAACTGTGGCCGACGCGTAACCTGACCGAGATCGATCCTTGCTGCCGGGGGCCAAAATTTTTCGCCGATATAGATAAACAAGCGGCCAGCCTGGCCTTGAAAAATAATTTTGCCTTGGGAGGTGTCAACTCCTCCCTGGTAATTAGATCTGTGTAATAGCTAGTCGAGGATGATATGACAGATGCGGAAATAATCTCTCTGGTCAATGATTCATTGGTTGAAGAGTTTGAACTTGAGAGTTCGGTGATGTTGTCGGAAGCCGAGATCTTTGACGACCTGGGGCTTGACAGTCTCGATATAGTTGATATGGTGGTTGTTTTGGAAGGGGCACTGGAAATCAAGATTAGAGACGATGAAGGCTTGCGCGAGATTCGCACTCTGGGCGATATTCATCGTTTTATATTGCAGAAAAAGCGGGAGAAAGAGGCCGTATCATAAGTTTGTGAAGAGTTCTAAAGTTTCTTTTCGGAGTCCATCCCCGACCGGCTGGTTGATGAATCTCTGGGTTTATTCCCTGCTTTTTCTATGGACCCTTTTCGGATTACTCATCTCTCCAGTTGCATTTTTCTTCTGGAAAATTATTACCGGTTGGCCCGTGGCCAGGATCGCCCGCCACTTTATCTGGTTATATGGTCGCGGCTGGATGTTGATTGTTGCCCCTTTTGTCAGCTTTGAGATGAAAGGTTTTGATAATCACTACCAGAAGCGGCGGCCTTGTGTCTATATCATTAATCACCTCTCCTTTTTTGATACCTTCTGTATGGCGATGCAGCCGGTGAGCGATATCGCCTTTGCTGTTAGAGCCTGGCCATTTCGTCGTCTTTTCTGGTATACGGCCTTTATGCGCCTGGCTCGTTATCTCGATGTCGAGCAGCTTGGTTTTGATGAGAGTGCAGTGCCGGCCCGGGAGATTGTCGCAGCCGGTGGTTCGATTTTATTCTATCCCGAGGGCCATCGCAGTCGGGACGGAGAGCTTCAGCGTTTTTATTCGGGGGCTTTCTTGATGGCTGTAAAGCTTGGTGTGCCGTTGGTCCCGCTCTGTATATCGGGAACCGATATCCTGCTGCCGCCGGGGACTTTCCGTATGCATCCCGCCAAAATTCGCATGCATGCGCTGGCCCCGGTTGACTCGGCCGCATTCAGTGGCCCTGAAGCCCATGTGACAATGCGCAAGCAGGTTAAAGAGGAAATGGCCCGGGAACTGGAAAAAATGCGTAGTTGAAAAAAAGATGCTAAGTTTTGTCTGCCTCTAAGGAGGATTCGATGATCGGTGATATAAAGCTTTTGACTGCGGCCCGGATGCGGGCTTTGGATGAGCGCGCGATTCATGAAGTCGGGATTCCCGGCGTTGTTTTAATGGAGCAGGCCGGGCGTGGAGCGGTGCGGCTTATCGAAGAGGCCGGATGGCTTGGCAACCGCGATGATGAAGTCCTGCTCTTTGCCGGCAAAGGTAACAACGGTGGAGACGCTTTTGTTGTCGCCCGGGTTTTGATGCTGGCCGGATATTGCCGGATCAAGGTGGCGTTGCTGGCTACTTGTGAGGCAATCAGCGGTGATGCCAAGGTTAATCTTGATGCATTTCTCCGCCTTGGCGGACAGGTTGAGGAGCTTATTGACAAGGCCTGCTGGCAGGCTCTGAAACCCTCTTTGGAAACTCAGAAACTGCTTGTTGACGGACTCCTGGGGACAGGTTTAAACAGTGATGTCCGAGGGCTTTATGCCGATATCATCGGGGCTGTCAATCGGTTTTCGGGCCCTGTTTTAGCCCTTGATATACCTTCCGGCCTAAATGCCGATTCTGGTCTTCCTTTAGGTGATGCCGTTAAAGCCACTGCGACGGCAACTTTTGCTTTCGCCAAGCCGGGACTTTTTGTCTATCCCGGCCGTGAATATGCCGGTCGGGTTGAGATTATTGATATTGGAATCCCGCAATCATGGGCTTATGAAGAAGATGGAGTTCGACTGTTGACCGCTGACTACTGCCGTCCGTTACTGCCTCCGACACCTGCGGCAAACGGCCATAAAGGCAACCGTGGTCATCTGCTTACCTTTGCCGGAGGTCCAGGTAAAGCCGGGGCCGGTCTATTGGCTGCCGGGGGCAGCTTACATAGCGGTTGCGGACTTAGCACTTTGGCTCTGCCGGCAACGGTTGCGGCGCATCTTGAAGGCCGGAATCCGGCTTTAATGTTGGCGGCTTTGCCGGAATCAGTCGACGGGGAGATAATGTTGCCGCCGGCCGAGCTAAAAGAGCTCTGTTTAGGAAAAACCGCAGTCGCAGTAGGTCCCGGATTTGGTCTCCACAGAAAAAACGGTGAATTGCTGGCGGCCATTTTGCGTGATTGCTCTTTGCCGATGGTTCTTGATGCTGATGCTCTTACCCTATTGGCGTTAGTGCCGGAAATCTTCCCCAAAGGCCGTCAGCATACGATCCTGACTCCGCATCCCGGTGAGATGGCCCGTCTTCTAAAATGTAAAAGCAGTGAAATTCAAAATGATCGTCTGGCCTCAGCTCGTAAGCTGGCTTTGCGACTGGGTGTGCATGTAGTCCTCAAAGGGGCAGGTACTGTGATTGCAGCTCCTGACGGTGCTCTTTCAATTAATGACAGCGGTAATTATTTGCTTTCGACTGCGGGTTCCGGTGATCTCTTAACCGGGATTATCGCCAGTTTTCTGGCTCAGGGTTCAACTCCTTTGGCAGCCGCCCAAACCGGGGTTTTTCTGCATGGCCTGATTGCCGACCGCCTGCTGGCAGAAGGATCCAGTCATGGCGTTACTGCGGTCGAACTTGGCCAGGCCCTGCCCGGAACCCTTTCGACTTTTTTTAGTCGTCAGTCGTCAGTCGTCAGTTCTCAGTGAGCACTCCAAGAGTACTCCTTTGTTAACGCTCAGAGTGCAAAACAGCAACAGCACTGCCTTGGTTTCTGTACATTGGGATTATGATTTAATGGCTCAGGATATTAGCACAATGTGGAAAAGTCCGATAGCGACATCATCACCTGAGGAGACCCTGGCCTTTGGTGAGAGACTGGCCGCCTCATTTAAAAAAAGACTTTATGTAATAACCTTGCAGGGTGATCTTGGGGCCGGAAAAACCCTGCTCACCAAAGGTATTGCCAAGGGTCTTGAAGTCCCCGACTGGTACTATCTCAACAGTCCGACTTTTACGTTGATTAACGAATATCGGGGCCGACTGCCGCTTTACCATTTTGATCTCTATCGTTTAGGCGATATTGATGAGCTATTTGAGTTGGGTTTTAACGACTATCTTGCCGGGTCCGGTGTCTTGGTAATTGAGTGGCCTGAAAAAGCGTCGAGTTTATTGCCTACGGAAAACCTTATCAATATTCGCCTTGAAATTGTTGATAGTGAGAAACGTCTGCTTCATGTGGATAGAGGTCAGGTCGGATCGTGATTAAAAAACTAACCTTGCCATTGCCGGCATCTGAGCTCATCCCGCACCGCAAGACGATGCTTTTGGTAGAAAAGCTGCTTTCTTACGATCCGCCGGCCGGAGCCGGTACGGTACTGGCCGGGAAAAAATCTGGTTCAGTATTTGCTGTCGGAGATGGAGATGGCGAAAGAGCTCTTCTGGAAGAGGTTGTCGTGCTCGAGATGATGGCCCAGGCTTATGCCTGTCTGCGGGGTTACGAGGATCGACTTGCCGGAAGGCCACCGGGGATGGGTTTTCTGGTCGGGGTCAGGCACTTTAATTGTCTGCGGCGGGTTGGTCTCAGTGAAGAGGTCAGGATCGAGGTCGCAACTACGAATCAGGTCAACACTTTTTTTATTGCCGGGGCGGTGGTTAAAGTTGCTCTTGAAATAGTCGCCGAAGCCGAGTTGAAAATCTGGTTGCCACCGGAGCAAGAGTAAATTTATGGTTTGCTATCGAGGGTTTTGTGAAAATTTTTCGTTCTTTATTTAAGAGAGGCGGCCTCATTTTTCTGTTGCTGAGCTTGATTTTCGGCAGTATTGCCGTGGCTGCCGAAGTTTCAGGCAGGAGAGTGGAAGCAGAGAAAAAAGAGATCGTAAATTCTCTTGAACCGACTCTTAAGCGTATCCGGGAGGCTGCCTCCGGGGTCGAGACGATTACCAGTACTATGGTTCAGGAGAAGTATCTCAAGGCTTTTGCTGAAGTTCTTAAAGCCCACGGCCGTTTTGCTTTTGAGCGGCCTGATTGCTGGCGCTGGGAGTTGCTTGAGCCGGTGATTTCCGGACTTTCAGTTTGTGGTGACAAGGGGCGGCGCTGGCATGAGAAAGGTGGCCAGCCGCAATCATTTACGCTGGCTGATGAACCCTGGCTGCGTCATTTTGCGACTCAGGTTACAGCCTGGACGACGGCCGATTTCGGTTATCTGAAAAAACAGTACGCTATAGTTTTGTTAAAATCTGAGCCTCCCTCTCTGGAGCTTACTCCTCGTGAGGCCGCCGCCCGTAGTCTGATAGCCTCTTTAGAGATCACTTTTTCGGTTGATTACCGTTATGTTACGAGTATCATAATTCGTGAGGTGGATGGCGATTATACGGCCATCAGTTTTCTTGATGTTAACATCAACCAACCGCTACCGGAGGACAGTTTCAGATAGGCGTAAAGATTCTTTACTAAAGCATTTTCCGTTTTTTGCCGATAGTAGGAGAAATTGTTTCTGTACGGTAAGGAGATGCCAAAATGAGTACCATTTCAAGTTTAGTCCCAATGCAACTCGATTCGGGAGCCCTTTCCCGAAATTCCCAGCCCGAAAATTCCTACTCCTCTTTGGCATTACAAGCCGCCCGAGTGACGGCTGAGAGCAGTCTGAGCAAAGATATCAGTTTGCAGACGGCCGAAGGCGACAAAGTCACACTCTCATACAGAAACGATACCGGCTTTCAAGCTGCAAGTTATGATGCTCTCTACCAGAAGGAAACACTGGTAAATAGTGAAAACGGAGATTTCTTGCATCAACAGAGAGCCCAGTCTCATGTCGATCTTTTTGCCTATAGTCAGGAGAGTCAGTTCTCTTTGACCGTGGAAGGGGATCTTAACGAGCAGGAACGGCAAGATATCAGGGAGGCTCTGGAGCGTATTGATAAATTGATGATGGATACTTTGCAGGGCGGTGATCTCCTTCAAGGATTTCAAGAGGCGACCGAGATTATCGAGCTTGAAAGCATTGCTGCTGTCGATGCTGATTATAGTTACCAGAGCTTGGTAACGATTGAAGCGCTGACTCAGTTCGAATCGCTATCCAATTATAGTGAATCGGGGGGCCTCGAAGATAACCTTTCCAGCCTTGAACTTCCTGAGCGTTCCCCCTCCATGGACCAGGTACAAGAACTTATCGATCGGATGGCGGAATTTATTGAGGAGTGGGCGGGCGAGAAAAAACTGAAGCCGGAG
>JANTGZ010000127.1 GCA_024762675.1 Thermodesulfobacteriota bacterium
TTTTGCCTTTCTCTGCGTCTTTGCGTCTCTGCGGGAAAACGCTTTTTATCTCCCGCAGAGACGCAAAGACGCAGAGAAAAACCGCAATGCAAACCCCCTTCAAGATTTTTTTAAATATCAAGTAGATAACTCAAGTCAGAAAGTTGAGTCTTTAACAAAGTGAATTTCAGCTAATATGTTTACAACCATTAAAAGCGCTTCGCTGGCGGGCATCAAGGCTCTGCCGGTCGAGGTTGAGGTCGATGTCTCACGCGGCCTGCCCAATTTTGTCGTCGTCGGCCTCGCCGATAACGCTATCAAGGAGAGCAAGGAAAGAATCCGCTCGGCCATTAAAAATTGCGGCTTCAAATTCCCGGCCCGCCGAATCACCATCAACCTGGCCCCGGCTGATCTCCGCAAAGAGGGAACCGCGCTCGACCTGCCGGCCGCATTGGGCATTATTTCCGGCGACCATCAGGAACTGCAGAAAACCTCCATCTTTAACGACTATCTTTTCTGCGGTGAACTCTCGTTAGACGGCCGCATAAAAATGATTCGCGGAGCTCTGCCGACCGCCCTGGCCGCCAGAGATTGCGGCTGCAAAGGTATTTTCTTACCCCGTGCCAATGCTGCTGAAGCCGCTGCTATTGCCGAGATCGAGATTATCGCGGTTGAAAGCCTGCTCGAAACCATCGACATCATCCTTGAAAAATGCCCCCGGCCAAGCCGCCCCGAAACCGTCTCACACACCGAGAACCAAGCCGGTAAACTTCTCGATTTTGCCGATGTCCGCGGTCAAATCCAGGCCAAAAGAGCCCTGGAAATCGCTGCTGCCGGCAACCATAATCTTATTTTTGTAGGGCCGCCCGGCAGCGGCAAAACCATGCTGGCCCAACGCCTGCCTTCAATCCTGCCGGAATTAACCTTTGAAGAAGCGCTCGAGACAACAATTATTCACAGCGTTGCCGGCCTGATTGCCCCCGGCCAGGGTCTTATCCGAGAACGCCCTTTTCGCCAACCCCACCACACAATTTCTGATATCGCCCTGATCGGCGGCGGCAGCCAACCGCGCCCCGGCGAAGTCACCATGGCCCATAACGGCGTCCTTTTTCTTGATGAATTTCCCGAGTTTCGCCGCTCCGCACTTGAAGTTTTACGCCAACCGATTGAAAGCCGCCAGATCACGATCGCCCGGTCCCAGGCCCAAGCCGTCTTCCCGGCCGACTTCATTCTCATCGCCGCAATGAACCCCTGCCCCTGCGGCCACTATGGCGACCTTTTTCACGAATGTATCTGCAGCGCCACCCAGATTCAACGCTATCGCCACAAGATTTCAGGCCCCTTGCTCGACCGTATCGACCTCCATATCGAGGTTCCGGCGGTACCGACATCAGAACTTATCAATCAGGGCAAAACTAAAACCGGAGAGAGCTCTGAAACTATTCGCAAGCGGGTCACAAGCGCGCAAAAGATTCAAAACCAACGCCTCAAAAATCACTCACGCCGCAATAACGCCGCCTTGAGTGATAAAGATCTCAAAAAATTCTGCCAACTTGATCAGGAGTGTCGCAAGCTTTTACAATCAGCCATGGACCGGCTCGGCTTAAGTGCCAGGGCCTACAGCCGTATTTTAAAAGTCGCCCGCACCATAGCCGACCTTAAAGAGAGACCCGAGATCAACAACGCTGATATAGCTGAAGCGATTCAGTTTAGAACCCTCGACCGCCGCCTGACGTTCTAATGGCTTCGAAAAATGTCCACCTACTTCGTTCCCCTGCAACCTTCGTCACTGCGGCGTACTGTTTGTACGCCTCATTCCTCAGGTCTTGGGCGCCTCGCATCTGAACATTTTTCTTTGCCATCCTAACTTTAGTATAATTATAAAGAGTTAAATAACCCACTATCCAAAGGAGCTTTTTTCATGAGCGGTAACCCTTTCTCCCCCACCACCTTAGGCCAACTTAACCTTAAAAACCGTTTTGTCCGTTCTGCAACCTGGGATGGTATGGGTTTTACCGACGGCTCTTTCAGCCCGGCCCAGGTCGAACTCTACCGCAATTTAAGCGCCGGCGGTAGCGGCCTTCTGACCACCGGTTACATTGCCGTCAACCCCCAGGGCCGCCGTAATCCGGAACAAAACCTGCTGTCCAACCTCAAACAACAGCAATCTCTCTCTAAAATCGCCGAAGTCGTTAAACGCCACGACACTTCTCTACAGGCCCAGCTCGTCCATTGCGGCGGCCTGGCCAGCTCCCAGGTCAGCCAACAAACTTTGGTCGCCCCGAGCTCAGTTAAACACCCTCTTTTCGAAGTCGTTCCACAAGAGTTGACTGAAAGCGAAATTAAAACTATCATCACCAACTTTGGAGAAACCGCTGCCCGGGCACGGGAGGCGGGCTGTGATAGTGTCCAGATTCATGCCGCCCACGGCTACCTGATCAGCCAGTTTCTTTCGCCCTTTGCCAACCAGCGAACCGACGACTATGGCGGCAGCCGCGAAAACCGAGCCCGCATGCTTCTTGAATGCTATAAAAAAATCAGGGAGTATGTCGGTAGCGATTTTACGATTACGATCAAAATCAACGGCTCCGACTACCTTGAAAACGGCCTTGAATGTCATGAGAGCTTGACCGTAGCCCAGGAGTTAACCGATCTCGGCCTCGACGGCGTCGAAGTAAGCGGCGGCACACAAGCCTCCCCTCTGACACCGGTACCCCAAGCGATCAAGGCCGGAAAAAATGAACTCCCTTTTGCCGCTGAAATTAACGCCTTTACCAAAGCTTTAACGATCCCGGTAATCGCCGTCGGCGGCATCCGTTCCCTGGAAACCGCAGAAAAATTACTAAGCGAAGGAGTCTCTCTGATCTCCCTCTGCCGCCCCCTGATCCGCGAACCCGACCTCGTCAACCAATGGCAGGCAGGCCGTGAGGAAGCGGCCACCTGTAGCTCCTGCAACCGCTGCTTCATCCCGGCCTTTAAAGGCAAAGGTATCAAATGCCTGCAAAAAAAGTAGACCATAATAAAGTTACCGGCTTAGTTTATTCGACCGAGTGGGGCAAAATGTGTCCTGGCTGTAATAAACCTGACGGGAAATGTATCTGCCGAACGAAACAATCGCCTCTTAAAAACGATGGTATTGTCAGATTAATGAGAGAAACAAAGGGGCGCAAAGGAAAAGGCGTAACCTTGATAACCGGCCTGCCTCTGGATAATGAGGGCCTGAAAAAACTTGCAAAATCCCTTAAGCAGAAGTGCGGCTGTGGTGGCAGTTTAAAAAATGGAGTCATTGAAATTCAAGGTGACCACAGAAGTGTGCTGGAAAAAGAGTTAGGCGAACTTGGCTACAAAGTTAAGCGTGCTGGAGGATGATTTCAGACAATCGAAAGGAGAGCTCAATGAAAGGGAAAAAAGTCAGCGAGAGCATGGTAACCCTGTCACATGTCATGCAGCCGCAGGATGCCAACCCGGCCGGCAATATCCACGGCGGGGTTATCATGAAATTAATCGATAACGCAGCCGGTGTTGTCGCCATCCGCCATGCCCGCAGCAACGCCGTCACCGCCTCAATCGACCGTCTCGACTTTCACTACCCGGTCTATGTCGGAGACCTGGTCACACTTACCGCCTCTCTCAATATGGCGGGAAGATCCTCTATGGAAATTGGAGTCAGGGTGGAGAGCGAAAATATGATCAGCGGCAAAACCCACCACACAGCCTCCGCTTACCTGACTTTCGTCGCTCTCAATAAAGACGGCAAAAGCCTTGAAGTACCTCCCTTGATCCTGGAGAGCGACAATGAAAAACGACGCCACCAAAACTCCCTCCAACGCTCCACCCAAAGAGCCCGGGAACGCAGTCGAAACCAGAACACAAGCCAAGAATAAAATAAGCCCGCATTTTTTCAATGAAGATAAAACTCCTTTTTTTGCTAACCCTGACAATCCTATCCGCCTCCGGTTATGCCTACTTTGTCGAGCCTTTCAATATCCAAGTCCGAGAAATCAATATTCATGATACCGAACTCCACAAACAGTGGGGTGAAATAAAAATTATCCAGCTTTCCGACCTGCACATTACCGAAATCGGAAGCCGCGAAGAAACTGTTTTAAAAAAACTTGCTGAAATAAAGCCCGACCTGATCGTCGTCACCGGCGACAGTGCCCAGTGGAACCAACGACCTGAAAATGCCGTCGAATTCCTTGAGAGCCTCAAAGCGCCGCTGGGCGTTTACTGTGTTATGGGTGATGCCGATTTTTCCAGCCTCAGGTATCATTGCATTTTCTGCCATCCTGGAAGAGATTTCAGCAAACAACGAGAAAAACCTTATTTCCTTCGCGATACCACGATAGAAATCAACCTCGACAGAAAACCTGGTGGCCGACACCTCACCATCGCCGGCATCGCTTCGGAAAGAGACTGGGGTTCGGACCAGGGCTATGCCGATAAAATCGGAGAAACCGACAAGGTACAAAACGCCCTGCTGGTTCTCGGTCATTTCTCAAAAAAATGGGCCACGCTTGCCTCCCGTATCCAGCGCCCCCTGCTCTGGCTCGCCGGCGATACGCACGGAGGTCAAATCTGGCTGCCTGATTTTATCTGGAAAATTTTAAAATTCAAACCTGACCCAGTTCACATGGCTGGACTCTATCAGGGCGGCAAACATCAATGGCTCTACGTAAACCGAGGCCTTGGCACAACCGAAGGTTTCCCCTTCCGGTTTGGCGTACGACCTGAAATTACGGTTTTATCCTTCAGTAAGGAGTAACAAAGGTCAAGTGATGACAACCAAAGAACTCAAACGTCTCCATATTCCAAACCAACGCAACCCGGATAAACCAGGCGTAACTGTTCTGCGCCGATTTATGACCATAAATCTAGTCTTACTGCTATTGACGATACTAATCCTGGCGCCACCAGCACCGGCTTCCGACCAGAAAGGAGCTCGAGGAAATAGACAAAAAAATGTACTCATGGATTTTGAAAACGATGAACAGCTTGATGAATTAAGCTGGAAATGCGGAACAACTTACGAGCGGGTCAAGGAGCATGCAAGCTCCGGCCAATACAGCCTTAAAATTGAAATGTATCCTGCGGTCACCTGGCCAGGTTTCGGCAAAGGCATAAAAAAAAGCTGGGCCGGCTACAACTATCTTTCCATTAACATTTTCAATCCTGCAGCAGAATCGATCCGCCTCTCCTACCGCATCGATGATCGCCGCAACAGTCCACCCTATGCCGATCGTGCAAACGGCAGGATTCTCATAAACCCCGGCCCCAACACCATCACGTTCAACTTGCAAGAGCTCAAAACCTCAGACGGCAAACGCCCTCTCAACCTGAATAGAATCTGCAGCTTCCTTCTCTTCCTCCATGAACCAGAAGAAAAAATAACCCTCTTCCTCGACGACCTGACACTTTCAACCTTTCCACCAGAATCAAAGTAACCCAAAACCCCTTTGATCTTACCCCTCAACCCCGAACTTTGAACTTTGAACTTTGAACTTTGAACTGATTTACCAGAACATCCATTTTCCACTAATAAATACATAGACTCCCAATGCCAAATTAGTCACAGCATGAGCGAAAACACATTGAGCAATACTTTTAGTCCGATAAAGAAGAAGATTATAGGCAAGACCTGCCATAATACCGGCAAAAATAAGATGATGCTCCAGACCGAATAACACGGCACTGACGAGACAGGAAAACCAGGTAAAATGTCCGATTCTGATTTTCATAAAATCGTTGTCGACAAGATAACGCAAGATAAAAGAGCGCCAAAAGAGCTCCTCCATCAACGGCACTACCAACACCGGCCCGACCAACCGAAAAAAAACCAATCCGTTACGCAGTCTGGTATCGGCAACCGTTCCCGGGTCAAAGCCAGTCCCTTCGCTTAAGGCGTTAAAATTCCAGTCCATATTGATCCACAGGACAAAAACCACCAGCCCCAGAAACAGACTCAATAAGGTATCGGGAATACGCCCCAGATCCCGCCAGTTCAACTCAGAAAACCGCCGATAGAGCCAAAAAAGCAGAATCGCAGCCGCAAAGGTTTTGACCGGATAGAGCCAAAAAAGAGATTGCTCGGAAAAACTGACCACCTCATGGCCACGCAGAAAACGCAACACCTCCTCAACCCCGATAAAAACCATAAACCCCGCAAAAGGAATAACCCGGACCAACATATCACTGATTTGCAGTCTCTTCACAACTCCCACGTCTTCCATCACAACAACCATTCCCAAAAAAAATAGTAGTATATTCCCGGCTTTACGGTTTCAATGCCCACTCTTATAAAAACTTCGAACCCTGAACTTCGAACTCTGAACTGTTTTTGCCTTTGCCCTTAAAACTTTGAACCCTGAACTTCGAACTCTGAACTGTTTTGCCTTTGCCCTTAAAACTTTGAACCCTGAACTTCGAACTCTGAACTGTTTTGCCTTTGCCCTTAAAACTTTGAACTCTGAACTTCGAACTCTGAACTGAGTTTTCAATTCATCCCCTGCTTTTTCATAAGGTCATAAAAAGTCGGGCGGCTGACGCCCAGAGCTTTGGCAGTGGCGACAATATTACCATCATACTTTTCTAAAGCTGCAACCAGCAGCTCACGCTCGACCAGCCTGCGGGCCTCCTTGATTGTCATACCGGCGATATGTAAACCGCCGGTCACTTCTTCCGGCTCACCCTCGGCTGCACCTTCAACGGAGACCTCGGGACTCTCCTCAGGTTCTGCCGGACGCTCTGCCAGTCCCAGATCCCAGGCCTCAACAATCGGGCCCTCGGCCATAATCACAGCCCTTTTTATCTTATTTTCCAACTCACGAACGTTACCAGGCCAAATATATTCATGCATGGCCGCCAGGGACGCGTTACTGAATCCTCGAACTTTTTTACCAAACTCATCACCAAAGCGCTTCAAAAAAACCCTGGCCAGCAGCGCGATATCCTCACCCCGATCTCTTAATGGGGGCAGGTTTATCGTGATCACGCCGATCCTGTAATAGAGATCTTCGCGAAATTTTTCTTCGGCAATCGCCTTTTTAATATCTATATTGGTGGCAGCAATAATCCGGGCATCTACCTCCAAATCTTCACGTCCACCGACCCGCTGAATAACCTTGTCCTGAAGAAAACGCAGCATCTTAACCTGCAGTACCGCCGGCATTTCACCAATTTCATCGAGAAAAAGGGTTCCTTCATGGGCATATTCAACTTTGCCCCGGATCTGGGCCTGAGCCCCGGTAAAAGATCCTTTTTCATGCCCGAAGAGCTCCGATTCAAGCAGATTTTCGGGAATCGCGCCGCAGTTTATAGGAATAAAAGAGCCCTCTTTGCGCAGACTACGACTGTGAATTGCCTTCCCTACCAACTCCTTACCTGTACCACTTTCACCAAGCACCAACACCGGCACATCGATGGTCGCAACTTTTTTGATCGTCGCAAAAACCTCCAACATTTGCGGACACTGGCCCAACATACCGCCCATACCACTATCATCAGTGAGTAGAACACTTTGCAATC
>JANTGZ010000128.1 GCA_024762675.1 Thermodesulfobacteriota bacterium
TTTCCCAGATCATCTGAGCTCTTTTCTGTTGGTTTGGAAGAGGCTATTTTCTTCATATGATCGCCGGCTTTGCGAACGGACCACTCTAATGCAGAGTCAACTCCTGTTAATATTGTGCCTGGAGTTAAGGGGTTACCGGGTCTCTGGGAGAGCCTGATCAGGACACATTTTTTATTGCGGTTACGAGTGTCAACATCGATGAAAAAAGTTGAAGTTGAAGAGAGCTGATCGTAAAAGTTCTTTTTGAGATCAATGGTGACGGCAACTTGTCGGACTTTGGCCTCGACAGCTTTCACCTTACCGGCCAGAGCGCCGGAGAGGTAGACATTGTCATCGACCATCAGCTGTTTAGCATCGGCAAAGGTGATTACTACATTATGTTTTTCGATAAACTTGTTAAAAGTGGCACCCCCGCCGATAAGCAGCAAGATTGTCGCCAGAAGCAGAAAAAATTTCTTGAACATGAAAGTCTCCTCAATGAAAATAAGATAGAAAGGAGCTGCTGATGAAGAGCTCCTTTCTATCTTATATCGAAGATTAACGGAAAATTTCAACCTGTTTGGTGTTTACTCTTCTTTGTTTCTTCTGGCGAACTGCTCATAAAGTGTCGGGATGACGATCAAAGTCAGCAGGGTTGAAGAGAAGAGACCGCCGACAACAACCACGGCTAAGGGGCGTTGAATCTCCGAACCGGTGCCGCTGCTCAAAATCAACGGCATAAGCCCTGCGGCCGTGGTGATGGTTGTGATCAAAACTGGTCGCACTTTGGAGCTGCAACCGGCCAAAACCCTTTTTCTGAGATCATAACCTTTGCTTTTTAAGTGCTCAAAGCGGGAGATTAGAACCAGGCCATCGGTTAGGGCGATGCCGAAGAGGGCGATAAAGCCGATCGATGAAGGAATACTCAGATTCTCTTGAAAAAGAGCAAGGCTTATGACGCCACCGACCAAGGCCAGAGGGATATTGAGCATTACCAGAATGACATTGCTGAAAGAGTTAAATAGTCCGTAGAGCATAACCATGACCAGAAAAAGGGTTAAAGGGATAACCATCAGCAATCTTTTGTTGGCCGCCTGTCGCAGTTCGAACTGGCCACCCCAGGCCAGGTGATAACCGGGTGGCAACTCAACCCTCTCCTTAATCTGGTGCTGTGCCTCTTCAACAAAACTACCTGAATCCCGGCCTCGAACATTGCTTTGAATTGAGATGTAGCGACGAGTGTCCTCACGGCTGATTTGACGCAAGCCGGTTATAGTTTCAACCTCGGCCAGCTCTTCAAGAGGTACATTGTAACCACCTGGAGTTTTGAGCAGAAGTTTTTTAATGTCGGTGACGGAATTACGGAAATCTTTATCAAAACGGACCGTAATATCAAACATCCGTTCACCTTCAAAAATCTGGCCTGTGGTTTCACCGGCGATGGCACAAGCTACAGTTCTCTGTATCTGATCTTTATCAAGGCCATGCCGGGCACCGGCTTCAGGTTTAATGGTTATCTGTAACTGGGTTTGACCGTCAACCTGTTCGGTGCGCAGATCGGCAACCCCTTCGATATGGGCCAGAACCTCCTCAATCTCTGCGGCTTTGTGCAACAGGGTATCAAAATCATCACCAAAAAGTTTGGCCACGACACTGCTCCCGGCACCGCCGATAAGCCCGTCAATCTCATGTTTGATGGGCTGCGAAAAAGTTGTTGAAACCCCGGGGAAATCCTTGACCCGCTGATTTATGAGATCGACCAGTTGGTCCTGGCTTGAGACGGTTTGCCACTCACTTTTGGGTCGCAGAGTGATGTTCATGCAGGCGTAATTGGTGTGATGCATGTGGGGGCCAACTTCACCATAACCGATATCAACAATAACTTCTTTGACTTCGGGAAATGATTTCATCTCTTTTGCCATCTCTTTGGCGGTTGTTGTGATCTCCTCCAACGAGACATTGGGGTTCATGTAGGCGAGGCTCTGCACCGTACCTTCCTCAAGGGTTGGGACAAACTCTTTGCCCAGTTTTGAGAAGGTCACTCCGCCGGAAACCAGCAGAGCCACAACAAGTGTGCTGACCAGCCAGCGGCGTTCGAGAAAAAAGTTTAAAACTCTTCGATAGCGCTGTAGCAGGGTACTTTCATTGTAGTTCGATTCTTTGGGCTGGTTATGCGAGGGGCGGAAAAGCCTAAAGAGAACCGGGGCGATCATTAGAGCATAGATCAGGGCGCCGACCATGGTTGCGGTAACTGCGATCGCCAGCGGGCGAAACATCTTGCCTTCAACCGCACCTAAAGTAAAGATCGGCAGAAAGACGATTATGATAATGGCGCTGGCAAAAAAAATGGGCGGGGCAACCTCTGTGGCCGCGCGCAGAATCAGGGTACTGGTTGATGTTTTCTCGTTTTTGTCTTCGCCGGCAAAGGCCGATTGCAGTCTCTCAACCATAATAATGGTTGCATCAACAATCATCCCCAAGGCGATGGCAATGCCGCCGAAAGAGAGCAGGTCGCCGGGGATCGCCCGGTAGTAGAGCAAGGTTGCCGCAAAGAGTGTCGCAAAAGGCAAAGCTCCGACAACCACCAGAGAGTTGCGCCAGTTGCGCAGAAAAACCAGAGTTACGACAGAGACCATTAAGAGTCCTAGAAACAGGGCATTTCGCACCGTTGCGATGCTGTTTTTGACCAGGGACGATTGATCGTAATAGGTTACAACCTTAACCCCGGCCGGCAGTGAACTGTTGATTTTTTCGAGTCGTTGTTTGACTTCGCTGATAACCGCAAAGGAGTTGGCACCATAGGTTTTATAGATGGTGCCGCTGACAACCTCTTTACTGTTGTTTAAAAGCGAGACCCCACGCCGAAAGGCTGTACCCATTTCGACAGTTGCGATATCGTCGATAAAGAGAGGACGGTTATCGCGGGTGGCAATTACCGTACTTTTAATATCCTCCAGGGAGTGGAGCAGGCCAATGCTGCGAACAATAAGTTCTTCCGAACCTCTTGCAAGGATGCCGGCCCCAAGATTATGGTTGTTGTGGCGGACTGCCAGGACCACTTCATCCAGAGTCAGATCGTAGGCGATCAAAAGTTCAGGGTCGACTTTGATCTGGTATTGACGCATGTGACCACCCTGGCTGATAACCTTGGCAACCCCGGGGACAGTCTGCAGTTCACGTTTTACAATCCATTCCTGCAGGGTGCGTAACTCGGTAATGTCCTGATCTCCGGCTTCGAGATAGTAGCCTAAGATCTTGCCCATGCCGCTGACGATTGCTCCCATCTTGAGACCGTGTGGCATCACCCCCTCGGGGATTAACTCTTCCGCCTCTTTGAGGCGCTCAGAAACCAGTTGTCGGGCTCGATAGATGTCGGTTTTTTCGTCAAAGAAGATATTGATTGTCGCCAGACCAAATGATGAGAGAGAGCGGATTTTAGTGACCCCGGGAATCCCGCGCATCGTGATTTCAACCGGTCGTGTAACAAACTGTTCACACTCTTCAGCTGCCATCCCTTCAACTTCGGCAAAAACCTGAACCAGGTTCGGGCTGATGTCGGGGAAAGCATCGATTGATATCCGTGTAAATGAAAATACTCCGGCACTACAGATTGTTAGAAAAAGAATAACCATCAAGAGCTTGTATTTCAGTGAAAACTGAACAAGTTTTGCAATCATTTATTAAAACTCCCTATTTTTTAATGAGCGTGGCCGGGACTATTGCAACCACCGCCGACACCAGTTTCGAGAGCGGCTTTGAGACGGAAGCCGTTTTTAGCTACGACCATTTCACCTGGATGGAGTCCGGCGGTGATTACCACATCTTTTTCGTTGGCCCGTCCAAGGGTCACCGGACGGGGCTCAAAGCCGTGATCATCTTGAATAAAAACGCAAGTTTGGCCGCCGACATTCTGAAGAACCTCTCTATCTACAACAACCCCGGATCTGATTTTTTTTGTGACAATTTCAGCAGTGATAAAGGAGCCCGGACGCAACTCTTCATTCTGGTTATCGAGGACGATTCGGGCCAGGGTGGTGCGGGTTTTTTCATCAACCAGAGGGGCAACGTAATCAATTACGGCCTCTCTCGGTTGAGTTTGAGAGGAGACTGTGATCATCACTTTCTGACCTTTTCTTATATTGGCTGAATCTTTACGGTAGAGATCGAGGTCGACCCAGACGGTTTTAAGGTCTGCTACCACAAAGATCTCAACTGCATCCGAGATCACCTCACCCAGAACAATATTTTTTTTAATGACCCGGCCGCTAAAGGGGGAGCGCACCGCAAACCGGGTCAATTTTTCAATTGGTTCCGAGGGCAGTTTTTTGAGGTCCGTGTCGTTAAATCCCAAAATTCTCAGTCTCTGTTCGCAACTCTGCAGGGTTATCCTGGTTTCGGCGAAATCTCTTTCGGCCGTTAGATAGTCCTGCTCAGAGCTGACTTTTTTGCGCCACAATTTCTCTTCACGTTGAAAAACACTTCTTGCTAGCTTAAGATGTTTGGTTGCTGTCAGGTAATCGGTTTTGGCATCGGCCAGCTCACGACTTTCCAGGATGGCCATGATCTCCCCTTTTTCAACAAAATCTCCTAGAGTAGTGCGGACCTCCTGAACAATGCCGGAGACTCGAGGGACGATATGGGCCATTCGGTCACGATTTAGAGAGATCTCTCCCCGGGCCTGCGTCAGGATGTCAAGGCGGTTTCTTTGCACTTTCTCAACGACAATCCCGAACCGTTTGATCTCTTCATCCGACATCTCAACTGCCGATTCGGAGCAACTTTCCGCTGCCTGCGGGTAGACGTGGCCGTGATTTTCGTGGTCGTGGCCGCAATCGGAGTGATCGTCATCTCTTAAATTATCCTGATGTTCGTGATTTTTATGAGATTCTTCAACGTGGTCGCGAATTTCTTTATGTTGGTGATCTTCGTCATGTTGATGAGACTCAACTTCTGGTGCCGCTCCATGGCTGCAGTTGCTGTGGTCATGATGATGGTTCTTATCCGCTTGCTGAGCAAAAAGTTGCTGTGGGCCAAAGGCCTGTCTGAATCTTGAGTTTGATTCTTGGGAGGTGAGGGGGAGTATGCTCAATGCTGAAAAGAGCGAGGTCAAAGCGATAGTTCTGAAAACACTTAAAGTGGTTCGATTTTTTGAGTTCTTCATGGCTATTTAAATTCTCCTGTTTTGGTAAAGATCAAAATTAATTTACTAGAGCGAGTTCCTGAGAGATCAAGTGTTCAATGTTGATTCTCTGGTTATGGTACTCCTGAAGACTGTTGATGAGTTGTTCCTTAAGTTCAATCAGGGTTCTCTGGGCATCGAGCACGTCTAAAAACTCAAATTGCCCCTGGCGGTAGCCGTAATTGATCGACTCAAAGGTCTCTTTTGCGATCGGTAAAATCTGTTTCTGCAGAGAATTGACTTCAGAGTATGCAGCTTGAAGCGCTTCATGGCTCTGGCTTAAGGCGGTTTTAAGCTCTATCTCAACGTTTCGATGCTGACTCTCTCTAACAGCTACGTCGGCCTGGGCTGCCCTGATACCTCCCTGATTGCGATCAAAAACCGGCAGGGCCATTGAGACCCCGAAGAGAAAGGTGTAATTATCGTTGTCTTCGTGGCGTTTGATGCCGCCACCGACAGTCATATCCGGAATTCCTGTGGCTTTGGCCAGGCTCAGTCGCGCCTTTTGCAGGTCGATTTCAGTTCGCTGCCGGGAGATTTCAGGATTTTGCGCCAGCCACTTATTGATGCTTGTTAAACTCTGTGGCTCATTTATCTTATCACGGTTGTCGGCAATCTTGGTAAAGTGGGGCTGGCTGGCCCCCCAGGTGGATGATAGCTGGTATCTGGATGCCGCCAGTTCCCGCTTATTTTTATCTAAGGCGATACGACTTTTATTAACCATCACCTGGGCCCGGCTCTCCTCCAGGGGGGAGGCTTTGCCGGCTTCTACCCTGAGTTTTACGGTATTGAAAACCTCCTGTGCCAGTTTGAGATTTTCCCGACCCAGTTGGAGTCGTTCCTGAGTCGTGAGGAGTGCGAAAAAGGCTTTGCTGGTTTTGGCTATAATATCGAGGCGGGTAGTCTCGTAGTCCCAGCCCGCCAGATCACGTTCGAGGTTTGCGATCAGCTGACGACTGGCGCGCTTGCCGCCGAGTTCGATCAGCTGACTTAACTGCAGGGTCGTGTCAGCGGCTTGAACCCCACGACTTTCATCCTCGCCGAGAATGTTTTCAACCACGATCCCGATCTCAGGATTAGGCCGCAATTTTGCCTGTTGCGTCATCTCCTTTCGAGCTCTGATCTCCCATGAAAAGGCTGCCAGTTTCGGGTTTCGGATCAGGGCCAGGGTCAAAGCCTGAGCAAGGGTTAATTCGGCAGTATGGGTAAGCGTCGGAAAGCTGTCGCCATTTTTATCTTTATCGACCGCTTGATAAGCCGTCATCCCAGACCCCCATGGTCTTTTTTCAGGCAAATCCGAGCTTTGCTGCAAGCCGGCAAAACCGTTAAAAGGGAGGGAGATAAATAAGGCAATCAGAAAATATTTGATAAATGTCACGGTTATCCTCCGTATTTTCGAAATACAAAAGTCACGAAATGCTCGAAAAAAGTTATTATTGTGTTTCGTACTTTTCGTGGCCCAAAAGAAGCGTACAATAGGCAACTTTAGAGTATTAGGGCTTTGTTTGTGGCCATACAAGCATTTTGGGAGTGCTTTTTACGGTTCCAACAAGAATGGTAAACAAAAAAGTGATGAGCGATGAACAACTTCTGCTCACCAGAGGGGGTAAAACTCAAATCAGAAGGATTACGCTCTTAAGGAGTGCAGGGGATGGATTTGGAGCTGAAGATGGTTTTGGGGTGAAAGAGAACTGAGGGGAAGAAGAGATTGAGCATTCAAAGGTTGAGGGTTGAAATATTGGTTTGGCAATAAAATCAGTTTTATTTTTAATCGTTGTTCTGCGTGGAGCAAAGAGCTGTAAGGAGATTTCAATATTATTACATTTAGTAAAACAGTTGTCTCCTTGGTTAATATTTACCGTGTTGTCATGGCCGGGATGCTTATGATGCTGGTGGTGAGCGTGCCCGGCTGTGCAGTGGTAGTCATCGTGGAAGGCTTCAAATGCTACAACCTGGTCCTGCTGGTCGGAACAGATAACAGCTTGACCAAGGCCGCCCCCATAGGAGAAGAAGCAGGAAATGATCAAAAACCAGATAATCATTTTTTTGGATGTTAAGTTATACAAGCCAAGAAACCTTTAATTTGAAACATGGTCTGCAGATGAATTGTGAACAGAAGTAACTCCGTAAACGGAACCCTATTCGCCGCAGGCAATATTTACCTTACTAACTTAGTCGTCTATTATTGTCAAGTTATTTTCCTTATAAACTTCAAATGTTTTCCCTTGCTGCGTAACCGGGAGTTTATAAAGAGGTAAA
>JANTGZ010000129.1 GCA_024762675.1 Thermodesulfobacteriota bacterium
CTTCTCAATATCAGCCCCGGCCCGACCTCGCACTCCATCGAGAATGGGAAAACCCTTGATACCAGTGATCATCGCCTCGATATCATCAGCCGAGAGCGGGTTTAAGCGAAAGGCCACGTCCTTCATCACTTCAACAAAGATTCCGCCTAAGCCAAAAGCCACAACATGGCCCAAACCTTCAGTTTCACGATTGGCACCCACCATTACCTCAATCCCGGGATCCAGAAATTTCTGGATAAAACAGACGGCACCGGGGAAGTTCTGCGCCATCGTCCGATAAGCCTCGGAAAGCGCCTGATCATCCTTGATATTAAGAACGACCCCGCCGGCATCCGATTTATGGACGACTTCTTCCGATTCGACCTTGATCGTCACCGGATAACCGATCTCTGCGGCAGCAGCAAGAGCACCATCCAGGTCACCTGTTTCACTGTAGGCGGGTACCGGCAAACCATAAGCGGCCAAGAGGCTGAAAGCATCGGATTGAGCCATGAAAGAACGGCCCGAAGCTAAAGTTTTCTCAATCAACTGAGCCGCAGCAGCCGTATCGACATCGTTAAAGGTTACCGAGGGACACTCCTGACGCTGCTGCAGGGCGGCATAGCGAGCCACAGCGGCGGCCACCTTACCGGCCATCTCCGGCATATCAAAAGTCGGGATACCACCATCGTTAAAAATCTGCAGGGTCTTTTTCCAGCCTTGCTTTTCGGTCATCACACAAGCAACCATGGGCTTGGCTGCATCTTTGGCAACCGCCGTCAAACCACGGGCCACACCTTCGGTATCAACAAAAAAGGGGGTGATGAAATTGACGAAAACAATATCGACCCCGGGATCACTCATCAGGGTTTCAGCCGCAAGCTGATAATGTTCCGGGGTTGCGGTCGCCAGAACATCAATGGGATTAGCTAAAGATGCCTCCGGATAGAGACTGCCTTGCAATGTATCGCGGCTGGCGTCACTGATCTCGGCCAAGTCACAACCGCGTTCGGTAAGCTCATCGGTCACGATAATTCCGGGGCCGCCGGTATTGGTGATAATTCCGACCCGGTTACCTTCAGCCACCGGCAACTGAGCCAAAGCCCGAGCCGCCTGACAGAGTTCTTCTTCATCATTAAAGGTCAGGATACCACATTTATCAAGCAGGAGATTGGTGGTTGTATCAACCGCCATCATCCCACCGGTATGGGATGAAACCGCTTTGGCCCCAAGCTTGGTACGTCCGGTTTTCATCGCCAGGATCGGTTTCCGTTTAGTAATTTCACGGGCAACTTCGGCAAACCCGGCCGGGTCCTGCAAAGTTTCGATATGGAGCAGAATAACTTTGGTACCGGGGTCATTACCCCAATACTCTAGAATCTCGGTAGCGTTAATATCCGCCTGATTTCCGTAAGAAGCGTACATTCTAAATCCGAGCCCAAGCTCATAGAGCCTATTATTGATAACCTCACCGACACCACCCGACTGAGCCATGACCGAGATCGAACCTTCAATCATGCTGGTGAAAGTGAAATTGCAGTAGGCCCGAACTTCAGGGTCGGAATTCATAACCCCCTGACAATTGGGACCAAAAACTCTGACCCCGTATTTTTTGGCAACCGCGAGCATCTCCTCTTGCAGCTTGACCCCTTCCGGACCAATTTCGCCAAAACCGGCGGTATTGACGATCACCACTTTGATTCCCATTTTACCGCACTTTTCAATCTCCCCGGCAACCCTGGTGTTTTTGACTATAATATGGGCCAAATCGACCTGCAAAGGAACGTCCATAATGTCCTTGTAGGCGATAAAGTTCTTTATGTATGGGGCCTTCGGATTAATCGGGAAAATTGGTCCTTTAAAACCACTATCAACCAGGTTCTCAACAATCCGATAACCGATGGTTAAACGTCGGTTAGAAGCGCCGATAACGGCAACAGCTTTAGGACTAAACAGTGCATCCAACATAACATTTTCCTCTTTACGACAAATCAAAAATTTATTTACTTTTAATCTCTTCTTGCATATCCCGAGCGATCAAGGCAGCACCTAAAGCTCCAATCGCCTGAGGATGCGGGGGCGTTTCAACGCTGCGCCCAAGGGCCTCACCCAACATCTGCGCGACAACCGGATTATGATCAACGACACCGCCGGTCATCACCACTTTACCATCAAGAGAATCCATCTCGGCCACACGCTTGACGACCGAGCGAAAAACGCCCTTAATAATATCGGCTACCGGGATACCGCGCCGGGCCATCCCGAGAATCTCGGTACAACTGAAAACTGTGCAGAAAGAGCCGATCGTAACTTCACTCTCCGCCTCTTCAGCCATACGGTTGAGATCATTTAGAGGCAGGTCCAGTCGATAGGCGATCTCCTCGATAAAAGCCCCGGTTCCAGCCGCACATTTACGGTTCATCGTAAACCCAAGACGCTCTCCGCCCGGACCAAGGTGAATCACCTTATTATCCTGTCCGCCAATATCAACCACAGTCACCGGCTCCGGAAAGTAGTGGTGCACACCTCGAGCATGACAGAAAATCTCAGTGCGCTGCTGATCGGTAAAATCAACATTGCGGCGGCCGTAACCAGTTGAAACAATCCCCATCACCGAAACTCGCTGGATCTTGGCCTGCTGCAGAACGGCAGAAAAAACATCACGTGCAACGACCGCGAAATCGTAGCCACTTCGCCGTACGGTCTGGGCCAGTATCGCGCCCTCGTGATCAACAACTACGGCCTTAGCCGTGGTTGATCCGATATCGATGCCAACAAAATAGTTCACAGTTCAGAGTTCAGGGTTCAGGGTTAAAATCAAGCTCAAAAACAACTCAACAAAAATAGTTCAAAAATTCAGGGTTTTACAGTTCCAGCAACTTTGAACTGCGAACCCTGAACTTCAAACTGACTTTCAACCGTCCAGTTGTTCGATAAAAGCCTCGATCTTGGTAATCGCCTGCTCTTCCGAATAGCAGCGCAGATCGTTGAGATCTCCATCAATCGTAATAAAAGGAATCCCGGTCTCCTTGCTGAAGCGCTGCGGCAGCCCGTAACGACAGTTGGAGTTATTGGGACAGGTTTTGGCATCGTGAAAAATGATTCCGTCAAAACCGAAGATATCGAGCATCCGCCGATAGTAATCTTCCTTGTAATCATCATCCCGAACAATAAATAGTTCGGTGTAAGCCCGCGCCATCGAGTTCCAGGGATCGTCCGGATCCAAGGCTGAAAAGATCCAGCTGTTACAATAGGTCGAAGCTACGAGACAGGTTTTCAACTCGAGAAAAAGTTTGGCGTTCTCCCTCAGTTTCCCCCAAATCGGCATCCCTTCCCAGTAGATGCGGTGACGTTCACCGGCTACCGCCGCGACCCCCTCATCAACCCAGCCCCGAAGCTCTTTAAGCAGGGTCTCATAATAATCAACCGCCACCTGAGTGCCCCGCAGACATACAGCCGGCCCCATATGAATAGTACCATCAAAAAAGGTTAAGGGCGAAGGCTTGTTGGCTGCCATCTCAAGAACATCCTTCCAAAGGTCAGAGCAGCGCCGCGAGAGCCGCACAGTCTCTTTCAGAAGGTCTTCATCCATTTTATTACCGGTCGCAGCCGTTATTTCGGCAGCCAATTTCCGCATCTGACCGGCGATGCTGTCGACATGATACTTAGTCACATCGCCAACATTAACAAAACTTTCAATCCCGAAACAAGGCACATTCCACTCTCGGGCGTACCACTCAAACCAATCTTTGACGTCGCGGCACTGATTGGTATTGTAGACCAGGACATCCGGTTTGGGAATCGTCTCAATACCGTCGTAAATTTTGGCCAACGGCGTAAAGCCTTTAAGGTAGGCCCCAACATCCGAAGTCAGATAAGAACATATTTCCGGAGAATAGCCGATCGCATTGGCAGCCGGGATACAATCATTGGCAGCCCGTGAAGCCCCCAGGATTGCAGCATGATTTTCCGGGAAATAGACAACAAAACCCATCGCCCGCAAAAGTTCGGCAGGTCCGACACTGGTACACCAGGCAACCTTGGGCTCACCCGATTTAAAAGCCGCATCGATCTCGTAAAAATGATCGGCCATCACTTTTTTCATCAGTTTTGCTGTTTCCAACTTCTTAATATCAGCCATCTACTTCCTCCAATCCAACAAGGCAGAAAAAATTATTTAAGTAATCAGAGCTTGTTCCTCTAGCAACAGCGCCACAAAACCAGGGCACCGTTAAAGCATTATAAACAAAACACCGTCACAACAGTCAGCAACATATATGCCAACCTCAATATGTCGCAGGGAATAGAAAAAAGGGGAGTTTACAGAGGAATGATGCAAGAAAAAGGGCTGATTAAAATTAAATCACCGGCATGAAATTTAACCTCTCAAAAAAAAGAAGGCACTGCAAAAAATCGAAGCTATGGCAGTGGGCTATATCCATCTACTTAACAAAGGTGCTTGCCAAAATCTTTTTAAACTCTGCAGTATATCTCCGGGCCAGGGAAGATGATTTAATGATTAACAGATTCTCGCGATTCCATTTTTCAGCCGAGGCAGTCCAATTATAGGATCCAGTAGCTACAATCTTATCGTCCACAATCATAAATTTATTATGCATAAGGCCGAATTTTTTCACCCGATACTTGCTTTTTTTACTTTTTTTCGCTTTTTTAGGCAGGCCCCGAGCGTAGCGCACGTCAACCCCACGCTGGCGCAGGTAATAACCTTTCGAATAGTCACTTTCATCATTACCATCGATTATCACCTGGATCTTGACCCCACGCTTATGGGCCCGCAAAATGGCGGCAGCCAGGGGACGGCTGGTAAAAAAATAGAGGGCTGCACGAATATCCCAGCGGGCATCATCCAACACTTTTTCCAACGCCGCTTCAGCCCCGCCCTGAGGACTGAAATAGACCTCAGTCGGCGCCGCCGCCAACGACCCCGGCACCCCGAGAAAAAAGCCAAGGAGAACTAAAAGAAGACATTTATTGCGTAAAAGATAATATATTTTCATAATGTTCCTAACCCGGCTTAGCCGGAACCAACGAATTAGACAATCGGCGGATACTTTTTGACGAGAATAACAGGATTTTCTTTTTCATCCTGTTAACCCTTATTAGTTTAACCTGGCAAAGGCGGAAGCAAAACAGCTATCAAACAAACTATACAGGATTTTCGACGCTGTGAACAAGTAAAAGTTACCACTAATGTTTTAACCAACCCCGCATTTGCATCTTTTCTCAGCGAGACAACAAACGTAAACGTTTTAATTCAGCCGAAAAATTTCTCTTCTTCCCATAGCGCAGTTGAAGATAGAGTGAGGCGACTTCGGCCGCCCTTTCAGCTTCCTCGGGAAATGCTTGAGCCAAACGTTGAGCAAAA
The DNA here is from genome assembly GCA_024762675.1 of Thermodesulfobacteriota bacterium. Taxonomy (GTDB): domain Bacteria; phylum Desulfobacterota; class Anaeroferrophillalia; order Anaeroferrophillales; family Tharpellaceae; genus Tharpella. The sequence continues at coordinate 5,366 of JANTGZ010000129.1, forward strand.
ACGGTCGGGGTTTCTGAAAGTTTTCGCGCCTGACCACGCCGAGCCCAGTACCGACAATAGCGCCGATATAGCATAACTTCAGGCGGCACTTTTTCAAGAGAGGCGAGCTTCAGGATACCAAGCCCCAGAAAAAGGGCCAGAAATGGCAGGCCGATGAGAGCAGCAATCCAATAGTACAGTTTGTCCAGTCCGAAATAGCCAAGAAAAATATTTTGCAACTTCGGACCATATCCCAAAACCCAAAAATTCCAGTAAAACTCGGCTAAATCCCGATACTGACCAAGTTTTCGCAGCCAATCATTTCCACTTCCACCCCACAGCCTAAAAGAAAGATCACTCTCAGGAAAAACAGCGGCAATACCAATTTCAACCCGTTCCGGAGCCACAGCTGCAGTCGGGTCAATACGCACCCAACCCTTATTTTTGAGCTGCACCTCAATCCAGGCATGAGCACTGTATTGACGAACCACCAGATAGCCGCCCAGAGGGTGTAGTTCACCCCCCAGATAGCCGCCCACAACCCGAGCGGGCAGGCCGGCAGATCGCAATAAAAAAGCCGCAGCTCCAGCGTAATGTTCACAAAAACCGGCTTTAGTTTGAAAGAGAAATTCATCCACCGGTCCGTTCCCGCTTGAGGAGGGCGGTTCAAGTGTATAGCGAAAGGGAGCTTGCCGAAAAAGATCGAGGAGTCTTTTAACCAGTGCTTCCTCAACAAGCCCGGCGGCAGCCCATGAACGGGCCAACTCAAAACTTCTAGGGTTACGCCGGATTGCAATTGGGGAAACAAACTTCCTGAAGTCGGTCGGCAAGTCCTTTTCAAACCACTGGAAGTTTTCCGTCGTCGCCATTTTGTAACGATAAACCTGATGCAGCGGCCGTTTCAACAGCAACTCTCGGGCGATTGAAAAAGTCGTCCCGGCAGGCGCTAGAAAAGGCGGATCCAGTGCCAGCAACCAAGGCTGATGATGGGCTTCAAGGGTCACCGTATAAGTTTGCAAAGGAGTTAGAGAGACAAGGGCAGGTTTTAAAACGGCAGAGGAGTCTTTCCGACGGCGCCAGGTCCGACCATCGAACCTGGAAAATACCGGACCACGCCAATAGAGTTTTTCAGGTGCCGGCGGCAAAGATCCCTCAAATTCGGCCCGCAGAGCAACCTTGGATGACCGAACCAGTCGACTGATCCCGCCCATTTCAAGTTCATTGGGGAGCCCGGTGACCGCCACTCTGCGCTCTTCAGGAAAACTCCATAGAGGGCCCGGCAAACGCGGAAACAGAAAAAAGAGCGCCAATACCACCGGCAGAGAAGCGCTTGAAAGAATCATGGCGGGTGTCACGATTTGCCGGGAGATAAAAGATTCAGCTTCCAGTTCTAAAGCAGTAAAAGCGATGGTGATAAGAAAAACCGCAAAAAACAACCAGAGAGCTGCCGCGATCTCCTGATAAGAAAAGAAATAGGCTGCAACCAGAAAATAGGTGAGCAGCAAAAGGTGGCGGGCATTTTTCCGACATTCGATCTCCAATGGTTTAAGAGCTGCCATCAAGACCAGCAGGGCACTGCCCGAACTACGACCGGCGGGCAGGCCAAAGGTAACGAAAAAACTGAGCAGGGCAAACAGCAGAAGCAGATATTTGACAATACGAGGTAACTTTGGGAAACCGGCAAAAGACCGGGCCCAACCCAACCCCAGAGCAACCAACGTAAAAAGAACCAGCCACCACGGCAGAACCAGCAGATGCGGCAACAAGACTGCAGTCAAGGCGGCCATCAACCAACGGCGTGAAAATGGGGTCAGAATTTCCATAAATATGCTCTTCTATTAACCCAAAAAAGTCTGCAATCGGCCGATTTTTACTGCGCCTTGACCGGTAGCTAGGAAATACTCTTGGAGTGACGACTGACGACTGACGACTGATCATTATACAAAGCCAACGCTGTCAGCACTTGGTGACGGTGTTGAGGGCCACAGCCGGGGGCAATCTCTAAACCCGGCAGACGCAAGCCGTAATCATACGAGCCCGCCTCAGCATCCAAAACCCAACGACAAAGTC
>JANTGZ010000130.1 GCA_024762675.1 Thermodesulfobacteriota bacterium
CAAGGTGTCTGGGTTGAGGTCATGTTCCGGTTTGAACTGACAGAGTTTGAAGCGGGTGCCACGATCACGCAGTTCATGACGCAGCACACCCAAGGTGCCGAAGGTGCGCAGATCACGGTCGGCGGCATTGGGATCGACTTTGTTGAGTTGGCTGGCGACTTTATCGAGAAGATGCTTTTCCGGATTTTGCGGATAGAGCTTACAGTATTTCTGCCACTGTTCATCCTGGGTGTTCTGTACGAAACCGAGCACATCTTTTTCGTAAAGCGCCAGTTCGCGGTTGTAGCCTTCGGGTGTTCCGAGCAGCCAGCCGTTAGCAACCATCTGGTTGATGATGTCATTCTGGAAGGTTTGTTCGTTTGCTTTATTCGCCATGGTCATCCTTCCGTTCTAGCTGCTTGATCATCTGGTCGAAGTCGCTTTCAAACAGCCGATCCTGGACAATACGATATTTTTCAAACTCGCTTTCGGCATGAGCCTTGGCAATCTCTGCCGTTACCCTTCCAGCGTCCTGCAAGATTTTCCGGTCTGTCGCTTCTATGAATTTGTTCAAGCGAGTTTCCCAATCCTGCATAGTCATTGGAATTTTACGTAAGGCCATATCTTCCGCAACATCAAGATAGGCCGAAACCAACCGCTGCAACTGCGCCATTTCGTTTTCGTTCAGGTAATTCTTGGCCACGCTGACGTCAAACTTCTGAATTTTCCCTTTTGGTGCATCCTTCCATGTTGCCAGTCCCATGTTCTGCTTTTGGTGGTCAGCGCGGTCGACAATCACCTCCGCAGCCGTCTGTCCATGAATGGCCCAATGTAATTTATTTTGTACCGTTGCAAAAAAGCGTTTTGTCGCTTGAGCGGTTACATCATAATCGATGGATGTGGCGTAAATATCTGTGATCTTCTGGTAAAACTTGCGCTCACTCAGGCGTATTTCCCGAATACGCCCCAGCTGCTCCTCAAAATATTGAGCAGTAAGGATAGAACCGCCGCTTTTTATGCGTTCATCATCCATCACATAGGCCTTGATGGTGTATTCTTTAATGATGGTGGTTGCCCACTTGCGAAACTGCACTGCTCGTTCAGAATTAACCTTGTACCCAACGGCAATAATGGCAGAGAGATTGTAGTGCTTGGTATTATAATTTTTGCCGTCAGCGGCAGTTATTCGAAAATTTCGAATAACTGAATCTTCCTCTAGCTCGCTATCGGAAAATACCTTTTTCAGGTGGTAATTAACGGTATGGGTTTCAATGTCGTAGAGAATGCCCATCATTTTCTGGGTCAACCAGATGTTTTCACCAGCATAAACTGCCTCAACACCTCCTTCACCACTTGCCGCGACAAATGTCAGGTATTCAGCCGCAGATGAACGGATAATGGATGTCCCGATTTTTCCAGACTTCTTATCTTTATTCATTTAGTAGCCTTCCCTGAGCAAAAAAAATGCGGTTCGTCCCTCACTACAGCCTACAGATCTAGAAAAAAAGTATGGTTTTTCTAAATGTGACATGCGGAATCAGCTGCAGCCAACCATTGGGAATCATCTGGTTGATGATGTCATTTTAAAAGGTTTGCTCAATTAACATATTCCTCATAGCGACTTGCCTCCTGCCAGCGAGGAAAGCTTTGTACTCGTCAACCTTGTCAGGATATCATCACTTCCCAACCTCGCTTCGGCAATCTTGTGTGCTGCAAATTCTCGCCATTCAATAACTCCAGGCTCCCTAAAAGCGTCCCAGAGTGAACGCGTTGTTGTCATGCACTCCTCTGAAAACTTTTTGAAGTCATCAACTTTGATGTAAAAAACATCTCCTGTATGAGGTTCAGCAGCAAAGTGTATTTTGTCTGACGTCGAACAAAACACGACCGAGAAACTTACTCCTGGATGTTCTCCTGCGAGCGTATCGGGATGAGCCTTGGCTTGAAGTGTTTTTTCTTTGGAAACAACAGGATTATCTCCGGTTGCCGTGTAATCCTCAAAGACGATTCCTTGCCTCCCGAAGATCCACCAAGGGTCCGGATCACCGGAGCGCTCAGTGTTGCCAGTTTCAAAACCCAATAAGCGCCCAAGCTTAACCTGTGCTTCTTCGAATGGTTTCGATTCCGAGCTAGAAAGACCCTCCCTAATATTCTGGAAATATTTTTCAATTTTTACGCTGCCTGACTTACCAAACCGCTCAAGGACTCCTTCGATACGTTCAATGCGTTCTCCATAAATAATTTCAACGGGAACTTCCTGCCCCTGGTTTGAGACCAACTCTTGAATCTGTTTAAGCCATGGCAACGTACTGGCACATGAAAATGCCGCCGCGAAATGTTCTTGAGCTACCTGTGCTTGATTTGCTTGAAAGGCGGCCGAGCCAGCAAGGTAATTCCAAAGTGCAGAATATCCTTTCAGATCATGCCCTCCTTCGAGGCTGGCAAGCACATCTTTCGCTGAAGAAAGAGCATCGTCAAAATCGCCAGCCCAAAGAGCATCATGAAATTTCACTTCATGGTCGACCGAGTTACCGAGCGAAATGGCATAAGGTATTGGTGACTGCGCCAGTTCATCTCTTGTTTCTAAGATATAGTTATCGGCTGCCTTCCAATCTGACCCGTGGTCAACAAATATGTCGATATTGTCCCCCAATTCAGAGGGGCTATCGACTTTTGACTGATCGACACCAAAATTGACTTCGGCTTGAAGCTCCGGATGCAGCGTTTCTCTCTTTTCCGGCATATGGAAATACTGATGAACCTTATCACCGATAACAACCACAAGTGCGTAGTCAGTTGAAGAGCGAGTACATCTTCCTACCGCTTGGGTAATTCTCGTACGAATACGAACCTGAAAAAGGACAGAGGCCCCCAGTCGGCTGATGATGAAGCGCTCCTGAAGATTTGTTGATTCCGGAAGACCGTAGATAACCAGATATCTGCATTCGTCTCCGATCAGATCGATACCGTCATACCTATTCGCCAGAACGGCAATGGCGGAACCGGCCTGGGTAAATGATTTTTTCGATGCCTCCAATTGTACGGCGTCAAAGAGGGTATGGCTCTGAGTCGCAGGAAGTGCCCTAATGGCTTCTTTGACTTTGTTGGCGTCTCGGTTACTCGGAGTGAGAACGAGTGCTCTGTCAAATTTCGTAGTCCAAGAAATCGCAAGACTCAAGGAAGTCGCTTCATCCCACTTCCGCATAGGGAATACGAAAAAACGGCGGCCGATTCCCTGCTTGTCCCAGCCCTCTGGAGCAGGTATCCGTTCGATTTTTTTTCGACCGAAAATTCTTTCCAAGTCCCCGCCTTCACCAAGAGTTGCTGACATATAAATGCGCTGCCGCGCATTCTGAAAGGGGGCGAAGCTCTTTGTGGGCGCTATAAGAGGACGAAGCAGAATTGAATTGCTGGTGTAGTAGAGATGACAGGCGTGAAGGTGATCTCTGATCATGCGCCATCGATAACCGTATTCCTCTGGGCTTTCAGCGTCTCTGGAGGCATTATCAATAGCAACCGTTAGTGCTGTCCTGCACTTAAGTAAATATGGTGTCGGAATCTTGTTCACGAATGACGTATCAAGCGATCCCTCATTGGCCTGATCGTAGCGGAGTTGGTCATTTTCTGTGGTGTAAGGTGCGATGATCTGCCAGATTGTATCGAAGGTAGTTTTATCCTCATAGCGTCGGACTTCCAATGACCAGAAACTCGACACATAATTCTCAGCGGCATGCGCATCGTCAAAAATGATCGTATGAACGTCATTGAAGAATGGGTTAGTATTGAATAGAGCACTATAGGTGGCAACACCCATTGATTCGCAATTGTTGAATGCAGTCTTATCGGCATCCGTGTACTGGTGTTTGGAACCTGAGAAATCAAGAGCGTTAATTCCATATTTTTCTTTGGCCTGTTCAACGACCTGATGGACTAATTGCTTGGTTGGGCAAAGAAGAACACATCTCTCCCGTTTTGTTCTCCTGCGCCATTCCGCGATCAGAAGACCGACCAGGGTCTTACCGCTCCCGGTGGGCAATTCAAGTGCTATATCTCGCTTATCAACATGATCCATGTAAATGCGCAGCATATCTGCCTGCTGCGCAAGAAGCCCTTCAACAGTTCGATCCCTCAGGTCACGGAACAGCGATTCTGGGTCTTTGATGGTTACCGAGGATTTTTGAGGGATTTTAAATGCCATGGAGTAAACCTCCTTATTTGCAAGAAATCATCTAACACTTCAGTTTTGTTCGTAACTCACCTTAATGAGTTCATAAGCCAGCTCAAGGTCATCCGTGTTGCGAACCGTCAACTCCAGGTTGCCGGTTCCCCAATGTCCTATATTGGTAACGTCACGAGCAATCGCATGATATTTCTCATCGATGTCGGCATATTCCGGTTTCAGATAAATTTGTAGCCGTGGGTCTGATTTCGTTGGAGTTACGACGACACTTGAGAAGTTTTTGATGCGTTTATAAGCTGTGTAGAGCTTAAGGTCCTTTCTTTGAACCTCATCTCCAAGCGATTCGATATAGTCACAGGCAAGCTTGTAAAGAGCCTTTAGCTCATCAGGGGCCTCACCCAGACGCTCCTCGTGGGTCTTGTCAGCGGGGTGTCCCGTAAAAGATCTGGAGGTCTTTGGTGTCTTCGTGGTTTCCTCTTTGATGATTTGACCCGTGGCTGTTTGAGCGTTGACCAGTTCGAGCAAGAGTAGATCGTCGCCAAAATACTTGTAGCGCATCAACTCTATATTGCGGTTGATCTGCTGAACGGCATGTTCATCATAGCGGTTAAAGTCACTGGCAATGCAGATCAAGCGGGTGCCGTTCCACTCAATAGCTTCGGCAACATCTTTCCCAAGTTTTTCCATGACGAACCATTTAAACTCTGCCTGGTGATCAAGCAGCCAATCCAGGTAAAAAAGCCCCTGGTTGATAACGTTTTCGTTGACGTGTCGCTTGTATTCGATGATGACCGGGCAGTTGGTTTCATCCAGCCCCAAGGAATCGATTCGGCCTTTGTGGGTTTTACCCGTGTCGTATTCTGATTTGAGGAATCTGACCCCAAGGAAGGCTTCGAGGTTTTTCTCGATGAGGTTCTGGAGGTCTTTTTCCACCTTGGCGCTCTTGCTTGGCAGTTCGGTGACACCGTTATTGATGGTGAACAACTTGATATCGCTCATGCGGTGGCCTCCATGCGTGTTTCAGATTGTTCAGGTTGCCAGTTGCGAACATCTATCTTTCCTGTGACGGCGGCAGAGATGAGGGCGGTGCGACGTTCTTTCATAAGGGTTGTTACATCAACGGCTTTACTCTCAAGTCGATCAATTTGGCTGAGGGTCTTCTCAATATAATCAGCAATCATTTGCTGCTCATCTTTTGGGGGATAGGGTGCTAGAAATTCATAAAATGCTTCAGTTGGTAGGCGCCATCGACCAATATGTGCCGCGCCTTGCCCAAAGGGGTAAAACAGCTTATTGATGTAGCCCATCTGAAGAAGGTAAAGAAAATAGTCCTTTGATGAAAATTTGTCTTCTAATGTAAAAACACGATAATCAGGACTTGTTACACCTTCATGTTGAGACACATCCACAAAGCCTGTTAACAGGTCCATGTGATTCATTGCATAGTCGCCTATCTTAACTATCTGATACTTTGAGTAATCCATTGAAAGCTGGCCTTCTCCGCTTTCAGTATCTTTTACTTTTATTCCTTTTTGAGTAATCGATAAGACATCATGCCCCAATGACCCAACGATTTTTTTTCTTATTCTGAAGAGATTTTTAAACCTTTTAATCTCCCAATGTTCCGGCACCTCCCCCAACCACTCAACACCAGAATCTTTCATCGGCGCATCGGGGTTCAGCCCTTTGGTGACGGCATGGCTGATGACCGCCTGACGCTTTTCTTTCAGCAGCTTGATCAGTTGTTGTTGCTTGTCGATCAAGGTGTCGATTTTAGCGGTTTCGTGGTCGAGGAAGTTGGCGATTTGTTCTGCTTCTTCCCGTGGTGGCTTCGGATAAAAAACATTACTCAGTGGATATGTACCCAAGCCGTACCTCGTTAATCCATTCGAGCGAGTACAAAAATAGGCACGAGCATACCCACTTTCAAACACGCGTTTGATAAACGAGCCATAGCTCAATTCATTTGGCCGAATCATCGCCAAGTGATAACCACATACGACTCCGGGGAAATCGTTCGGAACATACGCTGGTATAGCAATGTCCGAGGGGTCCTCCGAATCTTTGGTAATTATTATATCCCCTACTTTAAGTGCGAACTTCTCAATCTGTTCTTCGGTAGCCGACGCAATCATGAACTCCAGCGATTCATCAATTCGATCGTTGTAGTACACATCGGTGTAATTACAAAGTTGAACGGGCAACTCGCCTTCCTTGGTCTTCTTATCGACATTGCTTGGCTGAATTGATGTAAAAAATTTTAGCTTTTCGACATCCCAATGCTTTGGAATTTCCCCAAGCCATTCAATGCCAGAATCATGTAACTCCTGATATGTCTGATACTTTCCACTCATCAACGATGCACTCCCCTCCAAGGCTCCCGCTCCCGCCAATCCTCCGGAAACCCCATGGCCCCGAGCCGTTGCGGTGGCAAAGTATTCAGCAGATCAACAAGGCGGTTCAACCACCCACTGCCGGGGTTGATTCTTGCAAGCATGTATTCGACAATCACCAGATAGTTGAACAGATAATATTTCATCTGATCATCGACAAACCTGTTTTCGATCTTTCTGATCACCGGCGGAGCCATGGTGTAACGCCGATTCCAGATCCTGCTGTGGTGGGCGCAATCGTTACGCACCGGAGTCAGGGTGTGCAGAACCCGCTCCAGGACATTGATATTCGGCATGCCGAGGCTTTTTATGATCCGCTTTTTTACGATAGTATCGTCGGTATTGTCGATCCAGCGTGACAGGTTACCGAAACTCATGGTCTCGACCACCGCCCAGATTGGCGGCATGGTCGGGTCGGTGTATTTCTGGCGATAATGACGCACAAAGGTTTCATGGCTTCGTCGCAGTTCCGCTTCAACCTTGTCTAGCCCGGATCGATATTTATACTGATCTTTAAAAAGCTGCTCGTTCAGGTGGGCATGGGCACCATGCACCAACGACATTTCACCGGCATAAGCCGTGCGGACAGCGACCTCGAGCCGTTCTAGGGCATCAAGTACCGTCAGCCGAAGTTTTCGATCGAAAATGTAAAGTGCTAATACCTGATCAAAATTCGTATCCGGATGAAAATTATGGTTACGCTTGTTGGGGTTATCTGACGGTTGCTCAAACGGCAGCCAGTAGGCACTGAGTCGATAGTAACCGATGCGGGAGAGGTAGCGTTTCAAACGCG
>JANTGZ010000131.1 GCA_024762675.1 Thermodesulfobacteriota bacterium
AACAGCGATATTCTGGCCCGGAACTTTATAGACGTAGGTGGCTTTTTTGCTCGGTTTTTTCTCACCCGGTTTGGGCCACATGTAGTTAACCCAGCCTTCTCCGGTGGGAGATTGGGCAGCCTTAGTCAGTTCGACAAAAATCATAGTGCCGTTGACATCTTTTAAGGCCATAAGATCTTTTCCTTCCAGGGCCGGTTTTATCGGGTGGGCCAGGATTACACCGGTTTTTGAATTCATTGCAAAAACATAGGTGTCTTTCCAGACAAAAGGCCCGGTTTTGGCACCAATTACCGGCAAGGCAGCCTTTGCGCCTTTGCCTTCCACCATTTTAGCAGCCATTTTACACTTGCTGATACACTCATCTTTGGTTGCAGAGCCGGCAAATGCGAGGCTAGTGAAGGCTATCATGGAACAAACTAAAAGGGCTGCGATAAGAATTCTTTTCATGGTCTTTTCTCTCCTGAGTTTGTTGATGTTATAAGTTAAATGCACATTATCTTAGTGAATCGATGTTTTTAAAAACGGCACCTCCTTTTACTTAAATTTTAAACTGCTTCACTATTTTTTCAAGTTGCTCGGCAAGGTTGCTGAGGTCGGTTGATTGCAGGTTTACTTGTGAACTGTTGTCATTAAGTTCCTGAGTTGCGTTGGTGACCTCGGAGATTTCGCTGGCAATGTCAGAGGCTACGGTTGAACTCTGGGTGATATTGTCATTTACTTCATTTAAGTTTTGTGAAACCCCAACAATACTGTCAGCAATTTCCCGGGTGGTCGCTGATTGCTCCTCAATGGCCGCAGCAATCGTAGAAACAATCTCGTTGACTTCATTAACCTTGACGGTGACTGTTTCGATTTCGGTGACCGTACCTTTAGTCGATTTCTGAATGCCTTCAACCCGCTCCTGGATCTCTCCGGCGGCATCGGCGGTCTGTTGTGCGAGCTCTTTGATCTCATTGGCAACAACCGCAAAGCCTTTGCCGGCTTCACCGGCTCTCGCCGCCTCAATAGTTGCATTCAGGGCGAGGAGGTTTACCTGTGAAGAGATCGAGGTAATGGTTTCAATAACCTTGCCGATCTCTTGAGCGGCGCCACCCAATTCATTGACCTGTTGGTTGGCACTGTTGGTCTGGGTAACTGATTCAATGGTTATCGTGCGGGCTTTGGCGGTGTTGTCGGCAATTTCATTAATAACCGAGGTCATCTCCTGGATAGAAGTGGCTGTAATGTTGACATTTTCAGTCGCCTGTCCGGTGGTGTCGGCGATATTTCCAGTATTGCTGCTCATCTCTTCAGCTGCGGTCGCCACATTGCTGGCCTTGTTTAAGACCTGTTCGGCTCCGGCTGACATCCCATCTGAGATATCAGAGAGGTTTGTGGCTGAGTTTTTGAGAAGGTTGACCTGGTTTGAAACCTCCGTCATTATAGTCTGAACTTTACTTATAAATTGGTTAAACCAGTCAGCCAGTTCGCCGATCTCATCCCGGCTTTTTATCTCCAGACGGCTGGTCAGATCGCCTTCACCCTCGGCGATGTTTTTAAGCATGTTTACGGTGTTATTGATCGGTTTGACGATTGCGATTATAATTAATAAGCCGACCAGGAGCATTGCGGCCAAGCCAATCAGGGCGACAACAATTCCGGTTGTGCGGCTGGTCTTATTGCTCTTTTCAATACTCTCTTTAGTAAGCTCGACAATGCGACTTGCCGCAACCTGAATTGCATCGCCGTTGGCACTCAAGTTTTTCAGAAGTTTCTGCTTTTCCGTCCAGTTTTTGAAGAGTAGAGCCTCTTGCTCTTTGTTGGTGGTCATCAGAGTCGAGATGTTTTCCCAAGCCTGGTTAAACTCCTCCGATTTGGCAAGGCCGAGGAGATCTTTGGTATCTTTGGCCATTGTCGCCAGCGTGTTGGCAAACTCCTGGGTGTGCTCCAGGTATTTATCAGCTTCGGCAAAGATGAAAAGGTTTAAAAGATTGACGGTTTTGCCGCTGTCAAAGGAGATGAACTCTTTCATTTTTGAGCGTAGAATTTTTTCTTCGGTAGAAAAAAATTCGCCATCCATAAGCATCATGGTCTCTCTTTGATCGGTTTCGCTTATGGTCTTCTTGAGAGTGGCGATAATCGCGTCATCGGTCTCTTTGAACTCTCTTCTGGTTTTGGTCTCCAAGTTCAGGTTTTTGGTGGTCTCGCTAAAGATTGTGCTATGTCTGAGGGTCAGGGAGTTGATCTGCTCAACAACCTCCAGAATTTCAGTGTTGTCGGTAGTGCTCTTAATAGTCTCCAGGGTTGCCTGCATCTCTTGACGCAGGGTTTCGATAGAGGAGAGCTTGTTTGCGTCATTGCTGGCCATAAACTGCTCTTCAAGCATCATCGATTTGAGGATGATTTCGGCGATCAATTGACTGTTGCGGCCGACTTCGATGTTCTGATCTTTTTTCAGGTCGAAGATAGTATTGGTGGCCGTGATGATGACCATCCCGGCAATGCCTAAAAGCATCAGAGCAAGAATCTTGGCGCGAATACTCGTGAAAATCGAAGCTTTCATATTAATGGTATTTCCTTTCTAAATTCTGTTGAGATTGTCAGTAATTCTTGTTTCGTCAAGCCCTCTACCACTAGGTAATAGATGGAGTCAATCGGTGGAACTGTTTATAGAATCCTTTTTAAGGATGTGTTGCTTTAGACTCTTATCGACCGGATTTAATTTTTCTTTAGTAGAAAGTTCGACGCTTGGTAAATTAGTACCTTACAGGTTGTTTTCTTGTTTTTTAACAAGAAAATGTTCTGCTAAAAGTTACTTGTTTGCGGGCCGTTAAAGCCCGTTTGGGTTGCGGGAATTGTTCCCGCATTAGTAACTCTGACCACGTTTTTCTTGACATGAACAGGTTTTAATCGTAGGGACAGTAGTTATTAGTAGGAACTCAAGATTTGCTTGGGAATGTGTCGGTATGGGTAGTGATGTGGGTTTTTGTTGATGGGTTCACTCCATAGAGCTTTTTTTGTCTGCATACTCGTCATCTTTGTGCTGTTTTGGGGCTGCGTTGTACAAGGTTTCGATTCAGATGAGAGAGGTGGGCAAAAAATCTCCTTTCTGCCGGAAGATGATCTTTCAGTTATCCGTGACAAGATAATTGCCAATGGCTACCACTTCACTGTTTCCGATAATTGGATTGTCAATCTGCCCCGTGAACAGCGCGCCATCTTACGCAGTCGTCGTTTTCCAGCTGAGCCCTGGCGTGAAAGTCTCAGTAATGATCCTGGGCCTTTGACTTCGTATCTGGGTGAACCTCTGCCGGACCATTTTGATTGGCGAAATATAGACAACGGTTTGAGTTATATTGGTCCGGTAAGGCTCCAGGGTAGTTGCGGGTCCTGCTACGCTTTTGGTGCCTGTGCCGCGGCTGAAGGTGTCTACAATTTTGCTACTGACAGTTATAATGAAAACTGCGTAGATTTTTCCGAAGCCTTTATAACCTTCTGTCTCGATTCACCTCATGATGGTTTTGACGGTTGCGGCGGTTCCGATTACGATTATACGGAACTTGATGCCCTGGTTCGAGAGGGAGTTTGTCTTGAAGACTTTTTTCCGTATGACCCCTTAACCGTTGCATGTCCGCCTGAGTTGTCCGTACCTACCGTTAAATTTGATTCATGGCACCGGCTGCCTTGTAATGATATTGTTGCGATAAAGACCGCAATTCGTTATTTTGGCGTGGTTGATGCCTCGGTTTTGACAAATCCTGCTTTTGATGCCTATCAAAGCGGTATTTACGAAGATACAAAGACACTTTGTCAGGATGATAAAAGTAGTCTATGTTATTACGCTGCCACCGACCACGTTGTTGCTCTGGTCGGTTGGAACGATAACGGGGGCGATGGCTACTGGATTTTGCGTAACTCCTGGGGGGCAAACTGGGGAGAGGGTGGTTATATGAGAATAAAATATCGTGCGGCTCACGTGGCCTGCTCAGCCTGTTACCTGGTTTTTACTCCAGACCCATCGTTGCAGGTTAAGCCGGCTGGAATTGCACCGTGGCTGCCGCTACTCTTGAATGATGAGTGATGCCGGATATAAATGTTGATATTGATTGAGAGGGGGGATTGTTGTGGAGAGCTATAGAAGGCGTTATCGGCTAAGTTTTATAGGCGGTTTGCTGGGGTTCATGTTTCTTGTGACGATATTTATTGAAACAACGGCTTGTGCGGAATCCGGTTGGTTTACCTGTTCAGTTGACCTGGCTGGACCGGGGAAAATCGAAACCTTTATTTCGCTTACTGATCTGGCTGAAGAGCCTGTTTTTGTCGGCAAATGGTTCCTGTTTCCGGTAGCCAGGGCCCGAGAGATGTTGGCGGTAGCCTTGTCGGCGATCAATAGCGGTAAAACAGTTGTGGTTGTTGTTGACCCCGAGAGCGGAACCTATCCTGTGATTTCAGATATTTACCTGTGTGCTAAGTAGGCTGCCGCTTTTGCCGGGCTTATCTTTGCCCCGCTAGCGTTTGCCGTTGCCTTCCGCCTTTTAGTGCGTTTTGCCCTGTTGTTACTATCTTATTCATTCTTGTAAGCTGCCCGCAAAGCCCCCCAGTGCCGACCCTGGATAGTGATCGGGGCCGAAATATCCTTCATCATGGCGAATTTCCCGCCACCCATATCCCGGCGATAGGCCTGCAGGAGAAAGTTTTCACTGTTACGTCCGGCGGCCAGGCCGACTCGGTCATTAAACACTCTTTTATTGCGGCAGTTAGCAGCATTCCAGGCTGGATCATTGGTGCGTTGCGGCTGTGAATATTTGCGGTTATGAACCGGTAGGTAGCCATTTGTATCAACTGAAGCCGCAAAAATCAGGGCCGGTTCTTTTTCGAGCAGGGTTTCCTGGAAATGGGGTAAAATAGTTTCCAAAAAACTGGTTCCCCGGGTTGAAAACTGCTGTGGGTCAGTATTGGGGATAGCCTGGTAATCCTGGTCAAAAAGATCATTGCTGTGAATTCGCCCCTGTTCAATTGCCTGAGTCAGGCTCTTGCTTATCTCTTCAGCGGTCTTAACGACTTCCCTGATAAAGTGGCTGTCGCCGGTTTCGATGCCGAGCTGGTTGGTGGTCTGGATCAAACCTTCGCCAAAGTCCTGCAAATGATTTAGTTGTTCGCGTGAAGAGTTAATGTTGCCGCGACTCTCCTCCAGGCTCTGATCAAGGGTGGTCAATCCTTCGGCAACCAGGCTGACACTCTCAGTGATATTTTGTGTGTTGCTGCCGATTTTATCGAGCTCTGTGTTGACCCGGCTGACGGCTTCGGAAACCATTTCGAGAGCGCTGCCGATCTCCCGAGTGCCTTCCTGGGCCCGGATTGAATCCTTGTTGCTCCGCTCACTTTCACTTTGCAGCTGTTTTATCTGGATGTCGAGGTTGTCAAGGGTGCCATCGATTTGTTTAGTTGCCTGTGAGGTTTGCCCAGCCAGGGCTTTGACCTCACTGGCCACCACAGCAAAGCCGCGGCCCGCTTCCCCGGCCCGAGCGGCTTCAATTGTTGCGTTAAGGGCCAAAAGATTGGTCTGGCCGGCAATCGCTCTGATCGTCTTTGCGACCTTGCGAACCTCGTCCAAGGCCTGGGCCAGGTCCTCAAGGGAGCCGGTAATAGATTGTACGGCTCCAGCTAATGCATCAATCTGGCCTAAAGAAGTTTCGACCTGGCTGCGCGATCCTTGTAGATCCTGCCTGGCGCTGTCGGCGACCTCGATGCCGGCAGCTATGGCGTTGTTGATAGCTTCAGTATTCTCTTCCATGACTGCGGTGGACTGGCGCAGGTTTTCAAACTCACAGGCCTGCTGTTCAGTTTGCTCACCGATACTCTCAACCTCGCCGGCAATATCAGCAATCTCAATGACCATCTTTCCGGCATCATCGGCAACCTGTTTGATACGTTGTTTAATCTCTGGAGGAAACTGATATTTTTCTTGATTGTTTATGTCAGTCATCTTTAAATCTCCCTCCCCACTATTCGGTGAAGCCATCTATTTGCAATATTTAGTAAAAAAGCTGCTGTTTTAATAAATTACTATCTGTGTTAGATGAAAGATAAGTCGATGAAATATGTTTTGTCAAGTATTTGTCTTGACAACCATCCCCAATCTTTTTCATAGAGTAACTTTTCCATTCGCACTGCCAACGTTGAGTACGGGGTCAAAAAGAACAAGCGGTAGGGCTTTGCTGTTTCTAAACCGACAGCCCCTTGTACCTTTTGGCTATCCACTTTCACAGGTAAACAGGAGGTACATTATGCGTATTTCAAAATTACTATCTTTCTGGCTGAGTGTTACCGTTATGTTGATACCGCTCTTTTCCCAAGCGGCATCAATTCAGGGTAAAATGGTTGATGCAGAAACCGATGTTGGCCTCAGATGCGTTGCATATTTTTATAGTGGTGGGTGTGGAGTTGTTTTCGCTGGACAGGTATGGTCAGACGCTGAGGGCTATTTCCAGAAAAATGACCTGCCGGACGGCGAAGACATCTACATAAAGCTGATGCCGGGAAATGCGGGTCTTACCGAATATATTAATGAATATTATGATGGCGCACTAACCTGTGACACAGCGACCTCGGTTAATCCCAACAGCCTTCCACTGGAGCCGGAGGATCCCGCTGACCCGGAAAGCACACAGATATTTAAACTGAAACTGCATTATCCGACCGGCGGCGGCACTATCAGTGGCTGGGTTACATACCACGGATCACCCCTTGAAAACCTGCAGGTACAGGCCTATACCGGGCCCTGCTCAGGTTACATCTCATACGGCAAGACCTACACCGACACAAATGGCTATTATGAACTGGAACACATGCCGTCAGGGAATATCTACATGAAGGCTTGTCCCACCTGTACCACGGGATTTGATCAAACAAACCAGTGGTGGACTGACCAGCTGCAAAATACCGATGACTGTAATCTGGCTACTGCAATTGTTGTTAGCGAGGGATCAGTTCATGACAATATCGATTTTGCTCTCACATCCGGGGCTACTATTTCCGGTACCTTGTTAGATGAAGACGACAACCCGATCACCGATGCAGTTGTTGTCCACGCCTACGAAGATGATCCCTGTAATGGTGTCTATGTTGGTGGTGCCGTTGCCGGCTACTTTGGTCCGGCAGGCACTTACACTATTGACCAGCTGCCGGCCGGGATCATGTATGTCCGTACCGATTGCAATAATCGTCCGGCGGAAAATTATGTTGAGACATATTATGATGGCGGGGTTGGATCAATTCGCTGTGAGGAGGCGGAAGCTATTGTTCTTGGGGATGGTGAA
>JANTGZ010000132.1 GCA_024762675.1 Thermodesulfobacteriota bacterium
CGGGGAGAGATTGCCGCCCACAACCGCAAGCCCAACGGGCTGGCAGTGGTCATCACACTTGTACCAGCCCCGGCACCCGGCAACGGCAACAACAAAAACCTATGATCGGGCCAGGTTTTTCAACTGGTTCAAGCGATCCGGAGAAAACTCGGCCTCGCCGCAGGAAACCAGGGTATTGTTGTGAAATAAAGGCTCACCCTCAATATCAACGTCAGCAGTTTCACAGGCTGCCGGCCACAGGACGGTCCCCGGCAGGGGTGAATATTCGGTCAACCGGGGATACAGGCCCAGGGACTTGACGAACTCAACGTCTTCTTTTTATTTTTTTATAGTGAAAAAGATTGACAGTAGTTGTGCGGGTTGGTAGTGGTTATACTTTTGCAATTGTCGCAGGTAAAGTTTGCGGCTTTGATCCTTAATAAACGGCATCACTTACTTAGAAGGAGAAATAAAATGTCAGAAAGCCAGATTGATTTAAACAATAACCGTAAAAAACAGCTCGGTCGTGTTTTAGAAGTAATGCCGGAACAGGGGAAACAGCTTCTGGCCCAGATAGGTGAAACATATAAAGATGGGGCCTTAGAGAAAAAGTCAAAGCACCTTATGGCGTTGGCCATAGCTCTTGGTGTTGGATGTAGGAATTGTGTTTTTTTTCATACTGAGGCAGCATTGGAAGCAGGGGCGACCAGGGAAGAATTTCTTGAGACCATCTCAATAGTGACCAGCATGAGAGGTACGACGGGCGTCGCAGAATCTCTCAGAGTAGTCCAGTTTTTGGATGAATTAGGGAAGCTTTAGTTGAAAAAAATTTTTCTCACAGTTGCCGAAAATGTTTAAGATATATATTAAACTCTCTCTTTAGAGAAGGTCATTTTTTTAGCCATTGGGTTCCTTCTTTCACACGGAATTTTTACCTGACAGAGTCCGCAGGGTGTTTCATAAGCCCCAAGAATCTTTTCGGCGTGGGGTGCGGTTACGGTCTTAATGTAGTTGAAACAGGTTTCTTTATCGTGCCCTTTGGCTGAGATGGCTTGTGCGGGGCATCTTTTAATGCATGCCCCGCAGGTACCTTCACTATACCAGAGACAGTTGTCTGTATGTGATTTGTATTCTCTTTTATCTGGTTCGATATTGGCATTAATAATGACGGAGCCAATTCGGACAGCCTTACCCTTTTCAGTAATGAAACCATCCGATAGGCCGAAAGTTCCAAGCCCGGCGGTATAGGCGACATGTCTTTCTGACCAATTGGAAGCCAGGCCGAAATTTTCTGATTCCCGATATCCGAAGCCGGCAGTTATTGCTGGGGCTGCGGATTTGACCCCGGCGGTGGTAAACGTATCCCTGACAGCCGCTCGGAGGTATTCATTGAATTTTTCGCCATAATGTCTTGAGTATACCCATCTTGAAGAGGGAAGTTTATCTTCACCACGCTGATCAGCCAAAGTATTTTCCGTTTGCGGCAGGATCCAGCAGATGATACTGAGTTCATTTTCGTCAAAAGCTGTATCTGGATAGACTATCTGCATTACTTCAGCGGGTGTCCAGTGAAATTCACCAATAAGTTTTTTGTAGGATTTGAATAGCGGATCGTTGCCTGCGGCAAAACCTATAAGTGGGCTGTCCCAAGATTTTTCATTAAACCCTTTCAGATTATTTTCCCGGGAGTCGTCAACAAGTTTTCGCACCGTATCTTTTGCCATTGTTCTTAATTTTGTCGAGTTCATTGTTGAAACCTCTTGCTCTAAAGGGTACCTCTAAAAATTGCCTTTTTGAACAATAACTGTGTTAGGCGTAAATTTCAAGTAATATGATATCCGACAATCTTTTGGGAAATAGTAAGCCAGAATTGAATAGACAGGAGAAGCGATTGATGATGAATGGAGCAAAAGCCCTTCTGCGAACGTTGGAAGCATGCGGGGTTGAGATATGCTTTGCCAATCCCGGAACTTCGGAGATGCAGTTGGTTGCCGCGATTGGTGACAGCGACAAGGTCAGGCCGGTACTTTGTTTGTTTGAAGGAGTAGTTACGGGAGCCGCGGACGGTTACGGCCGAATGTCCGATAAACCGGCCGTGACACTGTTACACCTTGGTTCCGGGTTTTCTAATGGAATGGCTAATTTACACAATGCCAAACGTGCGAAGTCCCCGATTGTAAACATTGTCGGTGATCATGCCAGCTATCATCTGCAATATGATGCGCCGCTGACCTCCGACCTCCCTGCGCTGGCTGATTGGGCTTCTGACTGGATGAAGGTTGCCGGATCCCCCGACGATCTGTCTAGCCTTATCGCTGAAGCGGTGCAAGCGGCGACTTCCGGCAATGGTGGAATTGCCACCTTGGTTGTGCCCGCTGATCACGCGTGGAATGATGTTAGAGAGATTGTTGTGCCGCAGTCTGTGGATGGTTTCGTGAAACCTCCCGTGGAAGGTGTCATTGGACAGGCGGCCGAGATGTTGCAGACGGGGAAAAATACGGTTTTGTTCGTTTCCGGCGCAGCCCTGCTCGAGACAAATCTGGAGCACTTAGGCAGTATTGCTGAGATCACTGGAGCCGATATTGTTTGTGCCACATTCCCGGGTCGACTGCAGCGCGGTACGGGCCGCGTACCGGTGCGGCGGTTGCCATATTTTGCGGAGCAGGCCGGCGAGGTGCTTGCGGCTTACGAACAGATGATTCTGATTGGCGCAACTGTTCCGGTAAGCTTCTTCGCCTATCCGGGCAAGTCTAGTTGTTTAGTACCGGATAATTGCCGGATTATTACGCTGGCCGAGGTTGATCAGGATATTACCGCCGCTGTTACCGGACTGGCTGACAGGCTCGGGGTGACAACCCCAGCCGCGATACGCCGTTCGCGTGCCGTGCCGGATATAAACTACACTACCCTGAATCCGCAGGTGGTTGGCCGGATTATCAATAAGTACATGCCTGAGAATACAATCGTGTCCGATGAGGGGGTTACTTGCGGGCTCGCGATTTTCGCTGAAACGGAATCAGCTGAATCGCACGACTGGTTAACTCTGACGGGCGGCGCCATCGGCCAGGGTTTGCCGCTGGCGTTCGGAGCTTCTCTCGCCTGTCCAGACAGAAAAGTCATTGCGTTACAAGCGGATGGTAGTGCCATGTACACAGTGCAGGCTCTGTGGAGTATTGCCCGGGAAGAAGCCGATGTGACGGTTGTTTTGTTCAACAACCGGAGTTATGCCATTCTCAATATCGAACTCGCCCGGGTCGGTGCCGGTACGCCTAATGCAAAAACACTCTCCATGCTGGATTTGTCAAATCCCGACATCAACTTTCAGGCTCTGTCCGAATCTATGGGGATAACTAGTTGGCGCGTCGATACAGTCGAGAATTTCGAGACCCGGTTCCGCGATGCAATGCAGACCCGCGGACCACGATTCATCGAGGTAATGGTCTGAACATTATTGCAAATTAAGAGCAAATTGTAGGTTCCAGTTGGTTTTACTTTCCAGAGATGACCCTGGCACTTTCAAACCATTACGAATTTTTTAAAAATTTACATGTTCAAAGATAGGGAAAAAAGAAAAACCCGGCTATAACATGTCGGGTTTTTTCGTGAGTGGATTACGTAGAGTTTCCTCAAAAAAAGATCACTCATCTCCTTCGGGGCTCAGTTATTGTTTTTTTATTGCGACCCAGACGGCATGGCGATAGCCGCCCTTGCCCGGCCTTTCACAGCGCACTGCAAAGCCTCCGGAAGAGAGACGATTTTCAAAGCCTGAATCTGGATTTTCTCCCCATACGGCAAAGATTCCACCGGGTTTGAGCGCAGCGTGGGCATATTTA
The DNA here is from genome assembly GCA_024762675.1 of Thermodesulfobacteriota bacterium. Taxonomy (GTDB): domain Bacteria; phylum Desulfobacterota; class Anaeroferrophillalia; order Anaeroferrophillales; family Tharpellaceae; genus Tharpella. The sequence continues at coordinate 3,813 of JANTGZ010000132.1, forward strand.
ATGGCCCGGCTGCCGTAGATGGGGTCATTGAGTCGGTCGGTTTGAGGGTGGGGGCCCCGGTAGAGATCCAGAATAATCGCGTCAAAATTTTCGTTGTCCGATTTTTTGATTAATTCTGCAACATCTGCAATTTTCGTGGTTACGCGGGGATCGTCAGCAGCTCCTCCGGTCAACTCGGAGAGTGGGCCGAGGCACCATTCGTGGATTTTAGGGTTGAGCTCGGCAACCATAACCCGGGCCGTATCGGGGAGGGCATCGAGAACCGCCCGCAGGGTGATCGCCATTCCCAGCCCGCCGACCAGTACATGGGGCTTATGATGTTTCATTAAACCCTGACAGCCGAGTCTGCCGAGGGCCATTTCCGAACGCTGAGCTTTACTGTTCATCAACACCTGAGAGCCCAGGGTGATAAGATAGTCTCCTTTGCCGCGCTGCCGTAGTTCGAGAACTTCTTCATCTTCAGTCTTAAATCGGTCAAGTGTTTTCCACGGCAGAGCCATACTGTTTTCCTCTTTTCGTTTTGTTCTAATAATAATCAAGGCATCCCACAATTTGCGGAGTCCGGTGAGTCTCTGCAGTCTTAAATCGCTTTCAGCCTGGCAGATTTGCCACCGCAGCGCGTTGAAAGCCTATATCATTGCTCCCCATAAGCAGGCAATGGTTTTTCGGTGGTATTTCCTGAACGGAATTAAATTCTCAATTACTCTTTTGGTTCCAGTGGGACTCAACAATCCCTTCGGCCCTTTTTGCAAACGTATCATTATCGGCTGATTGTCTCTGCCGATGTGTCGATAAAGATTGCGGGTGAATACTCACGGTAGATATTACCCGAATATGGTAAAATGTTGTTACGCATAAATCACAAAATAGTTATTGTATCTTACCGAAATTTGTGGTTAAGAAATCGCTCGTAGTAGGAGTTTAGTCTCTTGCGGCAAAATATTTACTTAGGGATAGTTATTTTTTTACCCTGCGAACTCACGCGTTCGTTCCCTGGTTTATAGTGGTGTCAGATAAAGGGCGGGATATTGCAATTTGGCACCAATTTTAGCTTCAAGGAGAGGATGAAATGAGTTTGACAATGGAAGAGCAGGGCAAGGCGATAACACTTGCGAAAAAACTGGCAGAGGAATTTGACGCGGAGAGATCGGAAAACTTTGCCCGGCGGCATAAAGATAAAGATTGGTACGAAGGTTTTATTGCTCTTTTCAACATGATCACCGATCCTGATTTTTCGATAAGTGCCGCGGCCTGGGCGACAATTGCGGGAGCCTTGGCATATGTTGTCTTTCCGGTAGATATAATTCCTGATTTTATCCCTTTTATCGGTTGGCTCGATGATCTCTTTATTATCAACTGGGCCGTATCAATGGTCACTGTAGAGATAGCGCTTTATCGGAAGTTTTGCCTAAACCGTCAGATTTATCAGCCTATGTTGATGGCATCTTAATCTTTATTATTCCTGCTGGGGTTTCTATGGCTAAGCCCGAATACGATAAAGCGATGTACCGTTTGACGACGATTATCTGTCGTCTGAATATCGGTGAAGCGCTGGATGTAAAGGAGCTGGCGGCTGATTTCGGGGTGACTCCGAGGACTATCCAGAAGGATCTCAATGAACGTTTAAGTCATCTGCCGATAGAGAGAAGGGAAGAGGATGGCCGTTACCATTTTATCGGTGATTACCGGCTGCGGGGCACCGATGCTCCGGATGCTGTTCTAGTTGCTGATTTGATAGCTGCCATGATCAGGAATGTTGATGCTGAATATACCAAGATTGCCGATAATTTTCTCAAGGGCCGCAGTTTCAGCACTTCCTGTTTTCTCTTCCATCTGAATCTTGAGGATATATCAAGTTATGGCGATCTCTTTAGACTTCTGAATCAGGCGGTGGCTTTACGCCAGCAGGTCGGATTTTCCTACCGAAATAACCAGGGTGAGAGCAAAGACTATACGGTGCATCCTTATCGTTTAGCTAACCTTAAGGGCTTCTGGTATCTTCTGGCTTATGATCTTAATATAGGCCGTCTGAAGAGCTTTTACTTAAAAAAAATTGAATCACCTGTAATCCATCCCGGAAATTACAGAATCGATGCGGATATTATGAAGGAGTTGGAGAATTTTTCCGATGAAATTTTCAGCCCCTGGGTCTGTGAAGATTGTCGCCGGGTTAAACTGAGAATTAAAGGTAAGGCCCGGATATATCTAAAACGCAATCTTCCCGCCGCATTGACGATTGAAAGCGAAAAAGCCGATCACCTGCTGGTATCAATGGAATATTTTGCCGACTCTGAGGTATTGGCTCTGGTTAAACAGTGGATTCCGGATATCATGATTCTGGATAATCAGGATTTGGTAAGTAAAATGAAGTCCGAGATTGATGATTATTGGGGACAATGCAGTTGATTAACTCTTTTAACTATTCATATGTGATTACCGGGTCAGTTGACTGTAGAGCAAATTACTTTGCGGTCAATTTTACCGACGAACGTACTGCTTGCCGGGCGAGCTGAGACTTGATCGTCCCGGAGCCACTGAAAGTCTCAGTTTTATTCACGTCGATGGTGCCATTTCCCTTTGCAACGCTAAGGATGGCGCCCTCTTTATCCAATAGATTGAATTCAATGTTGACCTGTTTGCTTACGGCAAATTTATTGGCTAGCGTCACTTGCCAGGTATAGTTTTTATCAGCGCCATTACTATTGCCATCTACCCAACTCATCTGCTGGTTTACAATCGTAATTTTCCCTTGTTTAGCAGTATTTTTGTCAGTGCTTCTGTCGGTAGCGGCGGCCGGATTTGTTTTATTTTGGGAAGTACTATTTTTGGTTTTAGTCGAGCTTTTGTAGGTGTCATATTTTCTGAGTGAGGAGTTGGTGTATACTTGTTCTGCCCAGACGGGTACAGATATGATCAGGCACAAAATTGCTATCGCGGATATTTTTCTCATCTCGATACCTCTTTTAAGAGTTGGAATATTTGTTGTCTTGCCCGTTTTCCCTAGCCGTAAGTGGTTATGTGGTTTTTTTATTGGTTTTACTGCTAATGAATATATCCTGTCGCAATACGCCATAGCGGTTGAAACAGACGCGTAAAGTCAGCAGGATGGTTAGTACAACGCTTGTTATGGTACTGACAACTATCGCGATCATGATCATAATTTGATATTTAATCGCCACTTCGGGACTTGCCCCTCCCAGTATAACCCCTGTCATCATTCCCGGCAAGGCAACAATGCCCATGGTTGCCATGGCGGCAAGTGTCGGCTTTAATGCCAGTTGGATACTCTCCTGGAGATATGGAAGCAATGCCTCGTATTGAGTAGACCCAAGAGACAGCATATATAAATATTTTTTAGAATCATTTCTGATACTTTTATAAAATGTACTGATGCCGACAATATTTCCCCGCAAAGAGTTGCCTAACAACATCCCACC
>JANTGZ010000133.1 GCA_024762675.1 Thermodesulfobacteriota bacterium
TCTGATGGCATTTAGTCAAAAAAATCGATCAGAATTTTTTGTTTATGATGTCAGCACCTCAAATGAACCTCTGAAACTGGGTTCTTAAGGGCCGACTATCTTAGAAACTGTTTTGCTGAATTTAAAGAACATGCAGCCGATCTGACCACGTTTGTAAACAAGAGTGAGCGCGGCCAAGAGGTTTTTACCTGTACTGGTGAACTTTTGGAAGAACTGCTTAGGCGGCAGTCTGAAAGGGAGCAGCAGATAATCGAGATTGAAGCTGCGGCCAACCGGGTCGCCGAGATCCTGCTGCTCCAGCAGAACTATGCGTGCGGGCCTCGGGAGAGTTGTAGCCAGGTGGATTGTAACGAGATTATTGATGATGCCTTGAAAGTTTTAGAGGGCTCTTTTGTCAAACGTAAAATTGATTTAAAGAAGGATCTTGAAAGTCCGGCCCCCGCCCTTTTCCTTGATAAGGATCGTCTTCTCCAGATCTTTGTCATACTCTTAAAAAACAGTTTCGAAGCGATTGACAAAAAGTTTGACGTGGGGCTCAACGATGGGGGAGAAAAGGTGGTTAAGCTTGCTTCCCGAGTCGAAAATAGTGAACTGCGGATATCGCTAAGTGACAGCGGTATCGGCCTTAATACCGATGAGCTCGACAAGCTTTTTACTTTCGGTCATTCCGGGAAAGGGGCATCTGGATTCGGCCTCTACTACTGCAAGCAGTGGATTGAGAAAAATAAGGGCAGGATAACCATGACCAGTTCGGGTCCGGGCTCAGGCGCCCGGGTCGAGATCTGTCTGCCGCTGAACAGGAAAGAGTGCGATGTCTCAGACCAAGACAATTCTGATTGTTGATGACGATTTAGAAGTTCGAAATGCTTTGAAAAAGATTTTGACGCGCCGCTCATCGGCTGAGTTGCTGGAACGGGGGGCAACCCTTTTTGAATCCGGGGCGTTTCAAGCATCTTTTAAAGGTGCTGTAGAAACCGATTACCACCTTCTTTTTGCGGAGTCTGGGGAAACCGCAGTGGCCAAAGTTACAGAAGCTCTGGCCAAAGACAGGCCGATAGCCCTTGCTTTTATCGACATGAAGATGCCGGGCCTTAACGGGGCTGAAACCGCCCGGACGATCTGGCAGCTCGATCCTCGGGTCAAGGCGGTTTTTGTGACGGCCTACACTGAATCGACCCCGCGTGAAATTATTGAGACCACCGGCCGTCGAGACCATTTTTACCTGCGTAAACCGTTTAATGGTGAAGTGATTCGTCAGTTTGCCCTCTCTTTAACCGATCAGTGGCAGCTCGAACGGGAGCGAGAAGAGCTCGATGCTGAACTGAAACGCAAAAATCGTGAACTAAAAGAACTCAATAATACCCTGGAGGAGCAGGTCAAGGTTAAGTCGGCAATGCTCTTTCAGTCGGAAAAAATGGCTTCAATCGGCATCCTTGCGGCCGGGGTTGCGCATGAGATCAATAACCCAATCTCCTTTATTCACAGCAATCTCGAGGCTTTGGCCGATTTCAGCAAGACGGTTAAAGAACTTCTGAAGGGTTACCAGAGTCTGGCTGCCACCGTGGCTGCGGGCAACCTGAATGAGGCCGGTCGGCAGATAGAAGCGTTGCGCCAACTCGAGGAGGCTGAAGAGGTTGCCTTTATTCTCGAAGATCTTGATGAGATGATTGGCGAGAGCCTTGAAGGAACCTCACGGATAAGCCAGATTGTCAACGATCTACGCTATATCTCACGTGACGATCAGGAAGTCATCGGTTACGCCAATGTTAATCAACTACTCGATTCGGTTCTGACAATTATCGATCATCAGTTTGCCGAACGAGTTGATCTTGCCAAACAATACGCCCCAATTCCCGAGGTTGCCTGTTTCCCGCAGCAGTTGAGCCAGGTTTTTATGCAGATTCTGCTTAATGCGGTTCAGGCGATAGAGTTTTTGGGAACCATTACGATTACGACTCGGGCGGCGGCAGACGATCGCCACTCCAGCGATAAGCAAGTTGTTATCACGATTGCCGATGACGGTTGCGGGATAGATGAAGATAACCTGAAAAAGATCTTTGATCCCTTCTTTACGACCCGGGAGGTTGGGGCCGGAGTTGGTCTCGGAATGAGTATCAGCCACGATATCATCAAAGCCCATAACGGCTCAATAAGAGTTGCCAGCCAAGTTGGGGTGGGAACCACTTTTACGGTTAAGCTTCCTGTTGAAGTCAGAAGTTCTGTTCAAGGTTCATAGTTCAAGGTTCTTTTCCGTCATTCCCGCATTCTTTTATGTCATTCCCGCGTAGGCGGGAATCCATAGAGTTCAGGTGGCTACGTATATGCTGGATACCCGCTTTCGCGGGTATGACGACTTTTATGTAACCTCAACGATGCTATAAGAATAATAACTTTGAACCTTGAACCTTGAACTCCGAACGGTTAAAATTTATGCGCGAAACCTTTTCCTGTCCCAACTGCAAGCACCAGACAACCCGCTACCGTAATCCGGTGCCGACGGTTGATATTCTGATCTCTTATGAGGGCGGTATTGTTTTGATTGAACGTCTCAACCCGCCGCCGGGCTGGGCTCTGCCTGGGGGCTTTGTTGACTATGGTGAGAGTCTGGAAGCTGCCGCTGTTCGCGAAGCTCGTGAGGAGACCGGCCTTGAGGTTGAATTAACCGGCCAGTTTCATACCTATTCAGACCCTAAACGCGACCCTCGCCAGCATACTATTTCAACTATCTTTACAGCCATAGGCAGAGGAGGTCAGTTGCAAGCCGGTGACGATGCCGGCAAAGCTATCGTTTACCGGCCGGATAATTTACCGAAAAATATCGCCTTCGATCATCGCCGGATTCTTGAGGATTATTTTGCGAAACCCTGATCCTTGGTTTTAAAGAGAGCCTTGGCGTATCTCCTAAAGTCTATCGCCAAGTTCTGCGGCTTAACGAAGTTCACAAAGAATTACTTTTCAAAAATAGTGGTTGTGAAAAGTTTAAGATTATCAAGAAAGTGGTTGCAGAAAGTATTAAAAAGAGTATAAATATACTTAACACTGCTATTTCCCCGCCATCAGAAGGCCGATAATTCTTAAAAAATGTGGATGTGATGCTACGACGAACTCTCTACGATAAATTGCTGAAATGGCGCAAATCAACCACCAGAAAGCCGTTGCTTCTGCAAGGGGCCAGGCAAACCGGAAAGAGTTATCTGCTTGAACATTTTGCGAATAGTGAGTTCGCAAATCTTTTTCTCTTCAATTTTGAAAAAAATCCCAGCCTCAAAGAAATTTTCAAGAGCGACCTTGATCCCCAACGAATTATTCGTGAATTGTCACTGGCTTCCGGCAAAAGCATCAATCCGGAAAGCGATGTTGTCATTTTCGATGAAATTCAGGAAGCTCCCAAAGCTATTGCCAGCCTTAAATATTTTTTTGAAGAGATGCCGGAGCTGGCCCTGGCTGGGGCTGGATCACTTCTCGGAGTCAAACTTGCGAACGAGTCATTTCCGGTTGGTAAAGTTGATTTCCTGCATCTCTATCCTTTAAGTTTTGCCGAGTTTCTCAAGGCAGCCGAGAATGAGTTGCTGGTTGAAACCCTGGACCGAGAAAATTTGCAAAGCCTGCCGACCATTGCGCATGATAAACTTTGGCTTTTATTAAAGGAGTATTTTATCACTGGCGGCATGCCTCAAGTGGTAGAAGAATACCTTAATCTCAGGGCAACTCCGATTGAAGCTAGAAAAAGGGTACGAGAACTACAAAGAGGGTTACTTGACAGTTATTACAAGGATTTTGCCAAACATTCCGGTTCAAACAACGCACTCCATATTGTCGCTGTTTTTGAAAATATCCCCATGCAGTTAGCTTCTAGCCTTGAAGGTTCCGTGAATCGATATAAATTTAAGGATGTTATCCCGGGGAAAAAAAGTTTTACGGCTTTGCAAAGGCCGATTGAGTGGTTGGTTCATGCCGGACTGGCGATCAAAGTAAAAGTCTGCAATCGGGCCGAACTCCCCCTGGAGGCTTTTTGCAAGCCCAACATGTTCAAACTCTTTGTCTTTGATGTCGGCTTGTTGGGATGTCTTCTGGATCTGCCGGTGGAAGCTATACTTAATGATGATTATGGCATAAGTAAGGGATATGTTGCAGAAAACTTTGTCGCCCAGGAGTTGATGACTGCGGGGAGTCGGAATATTTATTCATGGACTGAACGAAATTCCGAAATTGAATTCATGATTATTGAAAATGACTATATTGTTCCGCTTGAGGTAAAGTCTGGAATGAGAACTCAGGCAAAAAGCCTGCAGCAATATATTCGCAAATACTCTCCGCCCCGGGCAATTATTCTCAGCAAAAGGAATTTTACGGAGAAAACAGATAGCTGCATTCAATATATGCCTTTGTATGCTGCAGGAATGACGATTTAATGAAGTTGCAGACTTTTTACGGGCCACTAGATAATGATGCATTCGTAAAAAGTTTGAGATCGCTTTGAAACGTCATTTCGGCGAAAGCCGGAATCCAGTAAATGCAACGACTTCTGGATACCGGATCAAGTCCGGTATGACGGCTTTACGACTTCTTACGACGCCACCAGATAATAGGTTATAAAGATGATGCGTAGATTAATTGTTTTCAATCTTCTTTTTTCGTTATTTTTTATATTTTTCTGTTTTTCTCCAGGTTGTGGTCTTGCAGCCGAAGTCGAAAAAGATCAATCTTTAACTCTCTGTACAGCCCGAGCCGCGCTTCAGACGACGGTTTTGCGGGGGTACACCCGAGCCCGCTGGCGGCGTTTTTTGACCTGTGAAGAGTCGGGGCGCTGTCTTGAGGTGCGGGCAGAGATGGGTGATACGATTGCCGCCGACGGCCTTTTTGCCAAGCTTGATCCAACCTTTATTGATCTCGAACTGGAAGCTAATAAGGCCACGAGTGCGCGTCTTGAAAATCAGATGGTCTATTGGCAGCGCGAGGTTGAGCGCTATCGAAAGCTGAGCGGCAGTAAGGCGGTTTCTGAAACCCGGGTCCAGGAGCTTGAACTGAAATACGACCAGGCCCGACTTAGCCTGGTTGAGTTGCAGGTTAAGGCCGAGGTTCTTAAAGAGCGCCGCCGTCGTTGTCTTATTAAAGCGCCGCCGGGATGGCGTCTTTTAGAACGAAAAATTGAACCTGGTGAATGGTTGACGATGGGTCGGGTTGTCGGTCAGATTGGCGACTACCGGACTCTGCTGGTCCCCTTCTCTCTAACCATGGCCCAGTATGAGTGGATAGAAAAAAAGAGTGACGAGAGTGCTCTTTTTCTGACAAAATCCTCGCCTAACAACGAATCGATAACAATCCCAGCCTGCCTGCTGCATATCTCTCCCGCTTTTGACCAAAAAACCAGAAAGATCTCAGTCGAGTTCGAAATCACTAAAGGTCTCTCCGAAATGCGGGGCGGAATCGCGCTTGAGCTTGCCATTACCCTGCCGGAACCCGGTGGTGTTGTCGAGGTCCCGGCGACCGCTGTTATTGAACGTTACGGTGCTTTCTGGCTGGTGCGGGATAATGGTGAAGAGGTTAAGGTTATCAAACTCGGTCAGGCCGGGTCAGGTCACCTACGGGTGACTGGCGACAATGTAAAGATTGGTGACCGTTTTCGTTGCCGTTAGATATTAAAGTAAAAAAACATGATCTCAGTTTGTAGTTCGGTTTTTCTCTGCGTCTTTGCGTCTCTGCGGGAGAAAAAAAGCGTTTTCCCGCAGAGACGCAAATGCGCAGAGAAAGGCAAAACCAAACAAGGCCTTAAGACAATACGGTTATAGCTGTAAATTCATGCGTTTACAGTAACTCGGAAAGTTGAGATATTATAGAGTGTCAATTGGAAAGTTATTAAAAACTCGATCAATAGTTGCCAGGGGAATTTTTTCTAAAAAAGATTGAGCTGCCAACATGCGATCGAAAGGGTCGCGATGACCCATCTCCCAGGAACCTGCGAGATGGGCATGTTCAGGAGTGATGGCCAGCGGTGTAAAGCCGGCCCGGTTGATCCAGTACACGGGGTCTTTTGCTACGCTGGCGGCTTCAGGGAGTTTGCCAATGCGGAACTTTGTTGCAATCTCCCATACTGAAGCGGCACTGACGAAAACCTTGCGCTCATAATTTTCAACCTCTCTGCTTACTTTTTGAGGAAGTTTGGGGTCATCAAAGAGCCACCATAAAAATATATGGGTGTCCAGTATCATCAAGACCCCCAATCTTTTAGTTCATCTTCGGGTAAGGGGTCAAAAAATAGCTCGGTAACTCGACCTTTGGCAATCCCCGGCTGCCGCTGTTTTACCGGAGTCAGAGGAACCAATCGAGCGTAGGGGCGACCGGCTTTGGCGATGACGATCTCTTCACCGGCATGAGCTCGAACCAGTAAACGAGAAAGATGGGTTTTTGCTTCATGAACGTTAACTGTAGTCATAATAAACCTCCTTAGGGAGTGTTTAAGAACTTAGTCTTATGACTTAGTCTAACTGTTGAAACATGAAATAGCAACTTTTTTTCGTAACTTCAGTTGATTTTTTTTAACCACAGCTTTGATGGACTCGTAAAGAGTCAGAAAAAGCCTTTTTTCGTCATCCCCAAGTTTCTGTGTCATTCCCGCGCAGGCGGGAATCCATAGATTTAAAATGGTTACGCATATGTTGGATAACCGCTTTCGCGGGTATGACGGCTTCTAGGTAACTACTTTGGGCAGGTCGGGGACATTGTTCCAGGCGCAGGCTGAAAGCCCGTCGCCACTCTGAGCTGTGTACCCTTCGAAGTGGGCGAAGCAATGTTCGCTGCTATCTGTTGCAACTTAACTTCTGAAATTTTTTCTATGCGCAGATTCATTAAATTTTTTCTTGATCAGAAAGTTCTGGTAAACCTTCTCTTTCTCTTGCTGATGGTGGTCGGCAGCATCGCTCTTTTAGAACTGCCGGTCGAGCGTTACCCCAATGTTGATATGGGTAAGGTGATGATCACCACCTTCTTGCCGGGGGCCTCACCCAAAGATGTTGAAGCCCTGGTAACTCGTGAGATCGAGGATTCACTGGATGATCTTGAGGAGGTTGAGTTTATCAAATCGACCTCTTATCGGGGTCGTTCGAGCCTGATCGTCAAGTTTGTCGACGATACCGACTATGACGAGCTTTACAAAGAGTTACGTTTAAA
>JANTGZ010000134.1 GCA_024762675.1 Thermodesulfobacteriota bacterium
AACGATTTGAGATTGTTTCAGAAAGGTGTCAAAAATCTTCACTCATAGGCAGGGATTTCTGAACGTCAGAATACTGCCTCTCTGCAAATCCGGAGCTCCGAGGCGGCTCAACATTTTGCTTCATCCCTCCATATCTTTGGCCTACCACCAAAACATGCAGACCTCCAAGCATCTCAACTATATGCTCAATTTGACATCGTAAATCGTTGATCGCAGCTGAAGACTCTTCGGAGTTTGCCGCCAGATCCTGGGTAACCGACTCCATTTCCGAAGCAGCGCTGTTAGCCTGCTTTAAGCCGCTGGTCTGTTGCACGGAAGCCTCAGCAACCTCGGCAATCAAGTTGCGAACCTTAGCTGTAACTTCACTTATATGGGTAAATGACTCTTCGACTTTCCGGGAGAGTTCGACCCCGCAGTCGGAACGCTCAACCGCTCGACCGATCAGCTCAGCCGTATTTTTGGCGGCCTCGGCACTGCGGTGAGCCAGCATCCGCACCTCATTGGCAACCACCGCAAAACCGGCCCCGGCCTCTCCGGCCCGGGCCGCCTCGACGGCTGCATTCAGCGACAGCAGGTTGGTCTGAAAAGCAATTTCATCTATAGTTTTTATAATCTTGGCGGTTTCATTCGAGGCCTCACTGATCTCCTGAACGGCGGTAATCATCTCTTTTACCGCAGTCTCACCACCATGAACAACGGTCTCGGTATCGACAGCCAGATTTTCAGCTTCACCGGCATTACCTTCGTTCATATCGGTCATATGACCGATCTCCTGCAACAAAGCCGCAGTCTCTTCAAGGGAAGCCGCTTGGCGTGATGCCCCCTCGGCAAGCAGGTCACTGCCACTGGCCACCTCTTCCGAAGCAACGGCCATCTGATCGGCCGCCTGAAAGATATTATCAGTAAACTTTTTGATAGCGCCTGTAATACTTGAGGCCAATCCATACGCGAGCATGATACCGACCAGCAACCCCACAGCCACCAGGCCCAGCAACATATAGATAAACTGGTTAACCGATTTATCGACATCTAAATAGCGCTCTAAAACCGCAGCGTCGATATCATCAATATAAATACCGGTACCGACAACCCAGCCCCAGGGTTTATAGAGCTTAACAAAAGAGAGTTTTTCTACGGGCACATCACTGCCCGGCTTGGGCCAGAAATAGTCAACAAATCCCTCTCCACTCTCTTTACAGACCCGGACAAACTCGGCAAAAAGATATTTACCTTTAGGATCTTTGAGAGCTTTGAGATTTTTCCCGTTAAGTTTCGGCTTGATAGGATGGGTGATAACCTTGCAATCAAGGTCATTAACCCAGAAATAACCGCTCTTGTCATCAGCATAACGCATCTGGTCAATTAGCATCTTGACTTTCAGTTGTTCACCCTCAACATACAACTCACGACCGGTGTCCAAACTGGAAATCATAGCCATCAAAGTCTGGGTTACGGCTTTCAGTTTGTAGCCCCGCTCCTCAATCATGGTCTGGCGATAATTGCTTAGAATCTCATCACGCATTGAGTAGGTATTATAGATTGACAAACTGCCTACACAAACCGCCGTCAAGCTTCCCAATAAAATCGCCAGTAGAATTATTTTGGCCTTAATACCCATTTTGACCCTCCATCTTTCAGAGCCGACACAATTGCCGAATCAAGCTGTCACACATCTGTCAACGATTACCTAAAGGGATACCGAATTCTCGATAGATACGAAAGAAGAAGTGGGGATATCTGTCGGGATTGGCAATATAAGGATGGTTGGTTTCAGGATCGATTTTCTCAAATTCGGAAAAGATCTTCTCTTTAGCACTATAATCGAAAGCATAGATCACATCAGCATGAATCCAATACCCCTTCCAGGGCAGGAAACGCCCGGCCAGGATCCAGTCATCATCAGCAACCCGGGCCAAAATTGCATCATCTAGAACGATCTCCTTTCCATCCGGCAACAGGGGGTTGAGGGCAAGAAAGCGACGCTCGCGGCGCTCCGTCATCTGAAATAGTGAAAATACGGACTTCTCTTTATAGGCTTCAAGGAGTTCTCGCTGGAGGGCGGGGAAGAAATCATCGTTCTGCTGTTCAAGGTAGACCTCGGCTGAGGGACGACCATCAATCAACTCACGAAAGATCAACAGGTCGACCAAGGCACTGGTATCACCATCTTTTTCCAGTTTCAGCTTTTTATCTTTACCCATCAAACCCAACTCCTTGCCAACCCGCGCAATCGTCGGACCGGTAAAAAGCTTGGCTACATCGGTATTGACCTTGGTCATTCTCTGACGTAAGAGATTATGTTCGCGCTGTTCTCGTCGAAATAAAAACATGATTTTTCCCTGACCCGGCGTAGCCGGAACTGTCTAGTCGTCAGCAGCCAACTTCCAGCGGTCAGTAAAAAGTCATTCTCGACTGGTGGCTACAAACGGATATTATCAAATTCAGTCGACAATACTTCTGACCTGATTGTATTGAAACCCATTTCAATAACCTATAACTTAAACATCTCTTGATGACCAGCATATTTTTCCCGCAGCTTGGGTTTCTCAATCTTGCCGGTGGGGTTACGGGGGACATTATCGAAAAAGAAACGGCGCGGACGTTTATAACGGGGCAGGTCCTGACAAAAGGTTTCAATATCATCTTCATTAATACGACGGCCCGGTTTTAAGTCAACGATCGCGGCGACCGATTCTCCTAAACGCTCATCCGGCAAGCCAATAACAGCAACATCGTTAATATCTTTATGTCCCTGTAAAAAATCCTCGATTTCAACCGGAAAGATATTTTCACCGCCTGTAATAATGATATCTTTTTTGCGATCGACCAAAAAGATAAACCCATCCTCATCAATAAGAGCGATGTCACCGGTATGGAGCCAGCCGTCTCTTAAAGTACGGGCCGTCTCTTCCGGATTATTGAAGTATTCGCGCATCACTCCCGGCCCCCTTACCACCAGCTCCCCCTTTTCGCCCTGCGGCAAAGGAGAACCCAGGGCATCGACAACCCGACACTCCCAATCAAAACCGGGAATTCCGATAGCACCAACTTTATGAGTGTTACCCATTCCGAGATGGACACAACCGGGCCCGGTCGATTCACTTAAACCGTAATTGGTATCATACTCCTGCTGCGGAAAAATATTCAGCCACTCCTGAATAAGACTTGGCGGTACCGGCTGGGCCCCGATATGCATCAGCCGCCACTGTTCGAGCTGGTATTTGCCCAGGTCGACGGCACCATCCTCAATCGCCGTCAATATATCTTGAGCCCAGGGGACTAAAAGCCAGACTATCGTGCCTTTCTCTTCTGATACAGCATCTAGAATCCATTCAGGTTTTGCCCCTTTCAGGATAACCGCCTTAGCGCCAACAATAAAATTACCAAACCAATGCATCTTGGCACCGGTATGGTAGAGAGGTGGGATCAGGATCAGATTATCATCATGATGCTGAAGGTGGTGACGGTTTTCGACTATACACGACGACTCCAGGTTTCCGTGGGTCAAGAGAATCGGCTTCGGCAAACCAGTTGTACCCGAAGTGAAATAGAGGGCTGCACTATCATCATAATGGAGTTCCAATTGAGGGTCTTCGGGCTCAAAATTATCGATCAGATCAAGATAGTTTTCGACACCATCCAGATCACATGGACCAAGACTGAAAAAATGTTTGACTGAATTCATCTGCTCTTTTACTGCCGCAATTCGGGTGAAAAATTCCGGGCCAAAAAAGATAACATCGGCATCGGCAACCGCTACACAATGTCTTATATTTTCACTGTCAAAACGGAAGTTAAGCGGCACCACCCAGGCACCGCAGCGCAAAATTCCGAAATAGAGAGGCAACCATTCCAAAGAGTTCATAAACAGGTGTACAACCCGACTACCGGGACCGACCCCACGGGAACGCAATAAGTTGGCAATTTGATTCGCCTGTCGATCAAACTCACACCAACTTATCTCGCGCCGGCTATGATGTTCAGGGTCTCTTTCAATTAAGGCCGTCTCATCTGCATACATCCGCCCGTTACGAGCTAGAATCTCGGTAATTAGCATTATATTTTCCCTCTCATTAATCAGGTTTGAAAAAAGACAGTAAAGTAGTTAATTAAGAATTCAAACACAGCAATATTCAGACCGACACCGGGAGGTAACTACCATATTACAATTTAAAACTTTATCCGCCTTAACTTAAAACTCAACTTTCTGACTTGAAGTAACAGTATGACTTTGCAGTTTTAATTGTATCACTTTAGGGATTGATTTTATTTTGCGTTTCTCTATGTCTTTGCATCTTTACGGGAAAACGCTTTTTATCTCCCGCCAAGACGCAGAGAAAAACCGCAATGCAAACAAACTCTACGTTTCTTTAATCGAGAAATATTTTACCGGCCTATGGTTACTTTTCCCCGATCTGCAATCCTTAAAAACAGTGCTTCGATTAAATATTGCCAAAAGGCTGATAACTGAGGTAGAATGAGACTTAATCGTACATCATTAAAAAAGGCTGATGACGGAAAGAAGATGGAGACTATCCGCCTGCGGGTTAAAAGAACCAGCTACATAAACTCCGACAATGGCTATGTCGTTCTTAAAGGTGAGAGCGGCCGACGCCTGCTGACGGCAGTCGGTTATCTCCCTGAAGCATTGAATGGCGGCAAGCTGGAGGGTACCGACTTCGAATTTGACGGCCAATGGGAGATGAGTAAATTCGGGCGTCAGTTTGCTTTCTCAGCAGCCCGCCTGACCACCAACCAACTTTTCTACTTTCTGGCCAAGGTTGTTAAAGGCTTGGGAGACAAGCTGGCGCAAAGACTACTCGATCATTACGGCGAAAATGAACTCTTGTCGATTCTCGAGAAAAATCCCGACAAACTCCTTGAATTTAAAGGCATAAAAGATAAAAAGCTCAAACAAATCAAACATTCATGGGAGAAACAAAAAAATTTAAGAAGGCTCTCTGAATTCCTCCTGCCTCACGGCATCACACCCAACCTCCTGGTTCGTATTTTCAATGCTTTTGGTGATCAGGCGAGTAAAAGGATACGTGACAATCCCTACTCCTTAACTGAAGTTCGCGGCATCGGTTTCAAAACCGCCGATTCAATTGCCCAGAAACTGGGACTTCCTTTTACCTCCGTCCATCGAATCGAAGCTGCTATCCACCACCTTCTTCTTGAAGCTGGAGACCAGGAAGGACATACCTACCTGCCACCGGAAATCCTGCATCATCAACTCAGCCAACTACTTGACGATGAAGAAAAAAAGCTTGAGTCAACAACCTTTGAGCAGGTTATAAGGGCAATGCGGGATAAAGAAAAGCTGGTGGTTGATAAAAAGCAACGAATCGCCCTGAAGGCTTTCCATTACATGGAGAGCTTCCTAGAAACATTTTTTCGCAACAGGTCAAGAGATCGCTACAAAACCCTGGCTGAGTCTGAAAAAATAGATCAATTCATTACTGAACAAGAACAATATTTAGGTTTCACTTTAGCTAAACAACAGAGACAGACTATCACCATGATCGGCACTGGCCGGCGCCGCCTCTATGCTCTTTCAGGCTATGCCGGCACCGGGAAATCAACTATAGCTAAAACTATCCTCGATTTTCTTAGTCAACATTTTTGCGATCGAAAAGAGATAATCTGTTGTGCTTTCACCGGTATGGCTGCTGCCCGCATCCGCAAACTGACCAGGTTCCAGGCCTACACCATCCATTCACTACTAAAATACCAGGGCGATAACCGCTTCGAGTATAACCGTGAGAAGCCCCTGCCCTATAAGGTAATCCTCCTCGATGAAGCCGGGATGGTCAACAGTCAGATTTTCTACCGCCTGGCCCTGGCGGTCGCCGAAAACTGCATCTTCATTATGGTCGGTGATCCGGCCCAGCTGCCGCCAATCGGCGCCGGCAATGTTTTTGCCGACATCCTCGACAAGAACTATCTTGCCCATACCAGTTTAAATCAGATCTTCCGCCAGAGTGAAGATTCGGTCCTGGTCCATTTTGCCAATATCATCCGCAAAGGAGAGATACCGCCGGACTATAACCGATCCTATAAAGACTTTATCTTCATGCGCGAAGATATTCCCAACTACTTTCAATTGAAAAAAGAGCTTCCGGAAAAAGAGTTGCGGGAAATCCGGGGAGAGTGTAATGAGCGAATCCGCCTGCTCATTATGGAGCTGGCCGCCAAGGCCGTCAAGCGTCTGAAGTACCCAACCTGGGATTTTCAGGTTTTAACCCCGGTTCGCCGGGGACCGCTGGGAACCGAGGTCCTAAACCACCAACTCCAGGAGATCTTCAACCCCCAAAGCCGATGCCAGACAGAACGCTTTGGAACAATCTTCAAGGTTGATGACAAAGTCGTCCACCTTCAGAACAAGGATATGGAGTGCGCCTCCTACCATCCGGGATTTAACCATCGCCAATCTTCAAACTGGCGGCGACAACGTATATTCAACGGTTTTGTCGGCATCATTAAAGAGATCGACCTTGACAATGAACTTTTCTATGTTGTCTACCCCGGCCCTTTAGTGGTTCGCTACAACTTCGACCAGATTCGCGACATTATCGATCTTGCCTACTGTTTGACCGTCCACAAGGCCCAAGGCAGTCAATACAAATTTGTCGCGATCCCTTTAAGCAACAGCCACTTCATGATGCTCAACAACAAATGGTTTTATACCGCGATTACCAGAGCCGAAAAAAAGGTCTATCTTATAGGTCAGCAATTTGCCTTTAAAAGAAGTTGTACTAATATTGAAGCAGCCATCCGCAATACTTTTTTATCTCTTGACAAAAATGATTGAGTACACAATCTTAGGTGATTTCCCATTTCGACGATAAAAGGAGAAGAGAATGGGCTTGACCAAAAAAAGGATTAACAAAATTTTAGGCAGAATCCTGATGGCTCTCGGCATCATCTTTCTGCTCTATGTTGCGGTCATGTATTATGCCTATTTCTTTACCGACTGGCAAAAACCTTAACACAACTTTCTGACTTGTTATAACAGTCTGATTTTACAGCTTTAATCGCGTTATTTTAGGGTTTGATTTTATTTTGCCTTTCTCTGCGTCTTT
>JANTGZ010000135.1 GCA_024762675.1 Thermodesulfobacteriota bacterium
ATGTCTCTCTGTTAGCGGGAGAGACCATGGCTATCGCGATTGAAGCTGAAAAACAGGGTTTCGATGCTCTGGTTATCCATGGAATTTGCGACTTCGGCATAGAAGCCGCCCGTGGCGCTGTTGCTATTCCGGTGATCGGCCTGGGTTCCGCAACCTTTCATCTAGCCTACCAGCTGGCCGATCGTTTTGGCGTGATAACCAAAAGTGATGCGACCATTCCCGAATTTTCTCGCCGCATAAAGTTGATGGGATGTTTTGAACGCATTACCTCGATGCGGCCTCTAAATGTCCCGGAGACCGATTTATTATCAGAGACCGATAAAATATCAGAAAAATTTATCAATATCGCCCGCTATCAGATAGAGAACGAAGGAGCTCAACTAATTGTTGCCGGTTATTCAGCAATCTTAGGTGTACTGCCGTTCGGATCAAAGGAAAAATTTGAGCAGGAGTTAGGAGTTCCGGTTATCGATGGCGTCCCGGCAGCCCTGAAAACAGCTGAGATGATGGTTGACCTAAAAATAAGCCACAGCCGTTTGACTTATCCGCAAGGATGAGATTAATTGCGACCTCTTTGAAAGACCAAAATCACGCAACTTAACTATCTTTCAATAAAGCATTCTGTTTAATCAAGACCCGCCGAATCTCTGCAACCGCCCGCTGACAAACCGCGGTAGAGTGCCCACCTTCACGATGTAAACCAAGTTCTACCGTCTCAACAAATCTACTAATCGCCGGACCGGACAGGGGCTGCGGATTGTGGGCCCAAGCAAGAATACCCTGGACTTGGTCGCGGCAGCTCAAATCGATATTGAAACCGTTTTGAAAGCCCTTAAAAGCCATCAATACCGGATAGTAACCATAATCACGATCCCCCGGGGCCCAGAGCCGCAAAAAAGCGTACTCAACCACCTCTTTGGCTGTTTGCCCCTCTGAGGCACGATGTTTTCGTCTCTGAATTACCCCGCGCAACTCGTTATTGGCCAACCGCCGTTCACACCACTCCCCTTTTTCATTTAGACCCAGATCGCCACCCAAAAGAAAAAGGCAGAGGTAGTCCTCAAGCTGGGGCTTAAGCTCACCAAATTCAATTTTCTCAAAATTCAGATGCAGACTGTGTGGTTTAATCTCAGAGACAAAATTAATTACCTCATCAATATAGAGGGCGACCAGACCGGGATCCATTGAGAGCGGCATTGAAAAACTGCGGGGATAATCGATACGAACCAGTGAGTATTCGTAAAAACCACCCGGTTGAGCACCAATCCGGGGCAGAGACAAGAGTGAGCGACCGCGGATATGAGAATCAAGGTAGCCCCCCAACCGCCAACTCACATCGTCAAGAAAAAAGGCTTCATAGTAGTGCATATTGTTAAAGAGAGGGTCGCTGCAGCCCCCTTTAAAGGGTTTGTCGAAGGTGGCAAAACGCCCGAGATTACTGAACTCCAACTCAACTCCGATCGGAGTATCACCTAACTGACTATGGGCTGAAAAAACCTCTTCCACCAGCAGACCCATCTCTGCAAACGGCAGGAAATCTTTTATTAAAGAGGCTGTCAACAGAGCATAGACATAGAGGCTGCGCTGGTTATCGGCAATCACCTGTTCGATCAGGGGATCAAGCAAGGCGAGATACTGCGATCGGTGACGATTAAAGTATATCATCGCCGCAAGATTTGGGAAAAAATCGTAATAGCAATCGGGAGATTGAGGCGGCAAGCCTTCCAGATTAAGAGCCCGGCGGGCCCCTTGCACCAGATAACCGAAAAGTATATGGCGGAAGATCAGACTCAGGTAGGGACGAAGATGCTCACGATAACGCCAGACTCTGCGACTTATCATCAGGCGACGATATTGGCGAACGGCGGCGATCTCGAGATTATGGCGGAAAGCGGCCGGAGCTTGAGCCAATAGACTTTGATTTTTAAAGAAGAGAAATCGGCGCCGATATGTAACCCCGACAAATTCACGCAATAACATCAAGCGTTCAACCGCAGTCAAGCGCTGGTAGACCCTTTCGTACTGGGTCGAGCGAAGTTGCTCCGGAAAATAGAAGGCCACCAGTTTCTACCAGAGAAGTGGTCTGTAATCAGTATAGCAAATTTACACTTTAGCCTTATAGTTTATCTATGCAAGCCTACGCATACACCAAAATGAGCATAATATCATTAAAAAAAACTACGAATAGTCCCCACGGCTATATTTTTCTACCTCGACCCGAGCCATGACCAGGGATTCCTGCATCAAGTCCGACAGCTCACCATGTTCAACCTGATTGACATACTCCATCATATCTCTGGAAACTTGATCAAGTACCTGCACAGTCTCTTTCATTTTCTCAGGATCAAGACGCTCACGATTGAGGTTCTGGCGATAGTTATCAAGAATATCGATAAGCTGTTCAGTATCTTTGATGCCTCTCTCACGCAGATCGGCAGACGCCGGCAGTTCATCTAAAGCCGTCACATCATAGACCGGGAAAGTTGCAAACCCGGGCTGCACAGAGCTATTAGCCTTAGCCTCCCCGGTTGCCTTACTTTTTAGCTCCTGATCAAGCAGTTTACCAAAGTCACCTTTGATCTCCTGCCGGTCGACAGTCATTTTTTTCGGCACACCGGTAATCTGGCCGGCTGAATTTGAATCTATTCCATCAATACTCATGGTAAAAGCTCCCGCAAGGCCTCCCCTAATCGGCTCAGGGGGATCCTGGTCTGCTCTTTGGTTCGCATATTTCGGCATAAAGCCTCGCCCTGATTCAGCTCATCCGGACCGACGATCAGAGCATAAGTAACCCCGTCCTTATCGGCTTTTTTAAGCTGACTCTTTAGGCTTTTCTGCTGAAAACCCAATGTTGTCACCTGCGCTTTACGGTTGAGCTCCACATGTATCGGAAAAAGATATCGCAAAGCTTCCTCACCAATAGGCACCAGAGCCGCAAAAGGAGATGATAAAGGAGCAACCTCACTGCCAATCAGCATCATGAGACGTTCAAAACCAATGGCAAAACCAAAAGCCGGGGTCGCTTTGCCGCCGAGCTCTTCGACCAGACGATCATAACGTCCACCGGCGGCCACCGCATTCTGGGCTCCGAGATCTCCGGCCAAAAACTCAAAGGTCGTACGCGTATAGTAATCAAGACCGCGTACCAGCCGGGGATTAACTTGATAATCAAGTCCAGTATCATCAAGCAGGCCGCAAAGCCCGGAAAAATGCTGACGACAACCATCACAAAGGGCGCCACTGATCGGCGGTGCATCGGTTACCGCCTCCCGACATTGCGGATTCTTACAATCCAACGCCCGAAGCGGATTTTCCGAAATCCGGCGCCGGCAATCTTCGCACAACGACTCTTGTCGGTCGTACAGATAATCTTTGAGATGATCACGATAAGCCGGTCGGCAGGCCTCACATCCCAAACTGTTGAGATGCAGAGCTGCTCCTTTAATGGAGAGTGTATGAAAAAACTGTGCCAACATTACCAGGGTTTCAGCATCCTGATAGAAACTCCCTTCACCAAAGACTTCCGCACCGAGCTGATGAAACTGACGATAGCGCCCTTTCTGCGGGCGCTCATAACGAAACATTGGCCCTACGTAATACAACTTATTGATTTCACTTAACTTACCAAGAGAGTACTGATTATAGGCGCGAACCACCGAGGCCGTAGCTTCAGGCCGCAGAGTCAGTGAGCGATCAGAACGGTCTAAAAAAGTGTACATCTCTTTTTCGACGATATCGGTCTCTCCGCCGATGCTGCGGGCAAAAAGTTCCGTCGGTTCTAAAAGCGCAAGGCGCAACTCGGCAAATCCGTACCCTTCAAGAAGGTTGCGAAATTTATCCTCAACTACCCGCCAGCGAAAACTCTCCGGCGGCAAAATCTCATTAAAGCCTTTGACGGTTTTTATCTGTATTTTTTTCATAATTCCTTAACCCGGCAGCACCGGAACCAAACAGGTAGTATCATAAACTTCATATTATCCAGTCACCATAACTTATTCCAGGACCCCTTGACAACCGGAAATTAACTGGGCCGGCAATTTGTTGGTGAAAGAACCCGAAAGATCACCCTCAAGAAAGAGAAAACCATCTTTTTTAACCTGCCACGATCGGGCCGTCGACCAATTAATAGATCTTTTTGCATTCCCCGCGACACCCCATTTACCCGGCTCAAGATACCACCCACCGGATGCGATCGCGACGTTTTCCAAAGACTTTGGTAAGCGCCCCTCTGGATCTAGCAAAAGAGCCAGAAGATCAACACTTTCAGGCAGGTTCGCCAGGTCAACCTGGCCGCCGCCCCAGACCAAAGCAGAGAGATCACCATAACGAAGCAGCAGCGAGGGAGCCATCCCCAACAATGAATCTTTCCGGGAGGATGAAAATATAAAATCGTTAGCCGGCGGCCCCAAAACCGAAATATTGAGCCCGTTCAGGCGAAAAGGAAAAGAGAGGGATGAAAGTTTCCGCCAGCGCACACCGAAACGTTCCTGAGTTTCACAACAGAAATTTTTAAAGGGTGGATAGCCACTCCAAACCCCATGGTACCAGATCTCCCGAACCTGAAAATGCTCAACCAAAAAGAGCAGACCACCTACCAGGCCGCGCTGAGGTTCGGTCAAAATCAAGGTATCGATCCGTTTGATTTTTCGCTGCCAACAGTAGGGCGCGATCACTTTTTCAGCTAGCGAAAATGTTGACCCCGGCCAAGACCCACCGTTAATCAGCAACGCCTCACCGCCGGGCATTTCAAAGAGCAGACTTTGCGGTCTGGCTCCGACAAAGGCAGCCAGAGAAATTTTTTCCTGCTCTTGCACTGACCACCACCAGGCCCGGTCCAACAAACCGGCAAAAGAGAGAAAAAGCAACAATACAAGACCAGACTTTTTATAACGGGGATAAGAGATCAACCAGCAAACAGTTAACAGAAAAAGAGTGGCCAGAAGCATCTCAATCGTGGTCAAAGTAGAAAGGTAACAACGTCGGCCCGGCAGCCAATCCTGCAGGAAAAAACCGCCTTCAAGAAGCCAATCAAGAATCCAAACCAGAGGCTTAAGTGCAAGAGTCATCAACCCGGACAGCGGTGCTAACATAAGAGAAATCATACCAAGGGGAATGATTATCAGAGAAAAGAGCGGCAAAAGCAACAGATTGGCCGCCAGGGTGTAATAAGAGATAAAATGGACCCGGTTGATGAGCCAGGGGGAGGTAGTCAAAGTTATCGCTATAGAACTTGCGAGAAGATAAAAGAGATTTCTTAAAAGGGCTTGAAACCAAAGCGGAAGCCCTTTGCAAATCGGCAAAAGTCCCTGATGCCACCAGCGGCGAGCCTGGGGTAGAACCCATAAGATAGCGGCAACTGCAGTGAAAGAGAGTTGAAAAGAGAGTTCAAAGAGGGCTTGAGGCCAGCTGCATAAGATTACAATAGCGGCCCCTAAAAGAGCAGAAAACGGGTCCCGAAGACGGCCGAAAAGCAGGGCAACAAGAAAAAACAGGGCCATTATCCCGGCCCGAACGACCGGCAGATGAAGTCCGGCCAAGAGGACATAGAAGGGCAAAAATAAAATGGTAAATCCGGCCGCCACCGGAACCGATCCGCTTGCAAAACTAATTTTCGAGAGTCCCGGCAGGAGACGTTGCACACAGAAGAAAAAAAGGCCGACAACGACACTCAAGTGAAGACCGGAGATAGCGAAAATGTGAAAAACCCCGAAATCGAGAAAGAGCTCTTTTACTTCAGGTCGCAACTGGTCCCGACTACCGATCAGCACGGCCTGCAAAATAGCTGCCGCCTCCCCCTCTCCGGCACCCTCAAAAAGAGAGCGATATAGAGAGCGGCGCAGTTTCTCAACAGCACCAAGACCACCAGGGAAACGGGCCGTAACTGTAAGATCATCCAGCGACTGAAGACGACCCGATGCAACCAGGCCTGAAAGTACCTGGGTACGAAGAGCCCCCCTTAAAAAAGGGTGACGGGCTGAATATAATGACCGCAACCTGACCTCAACCGAAACAACATCTCCGATACGAGGCAGGCGGGGATCGTCATAAGCTGCAACAGGGAGGTAGAGTAGAATTTCACCATGCCCGGCCAGTGCCCCGGTCAACGGTTCAAGACGCAAACGCCAGCCATTGAACGATCCTCGGGGAAAAGTTGTGACCCGGCCAAGAATTTTTTGGGTCTCGGTTTCACTCTTTGCCAGCAAAGATTTAAAAGCCAGGAATGCGGCCCGACGCGACTCAATTTTCCAGGAAACCAATCCGGTCGACAAGAGGGAGAACAGGAGCAGAAAGAGAAACAAGAGGGGGCGAGGCGTAACTTTAAGCCTGCCTAAAAGAAGGTAATAAAAAAAAGCCGCAAGGAGAGCAGTTAGAAGAATCAGGATCAGCGGTAAATCATAACAAGCCGATCCCACAATCGCCCAAACGATCATCAACAGGGATAAAAAAAGCGGCCTGTAAGCAATCTCCCGCACAAGCTCCCGCATCAGCCGATCATTTAAACCAGAAGTTTGTCAAGTTCTTCAACCAGTTTTCGCGCCGCCGGCGGAAGAGTGGTCGGCAGAACAATATTGAGCTCAACAATCTGATCTCCAGCAGTCGTCCCCGAAACCTGAACACCTTTTCCACGCAGCCGCATCTTCTGCCCGTTCTGAGACCCCTCTTTAATTTTCAACATAGCCTTACCGGAAAAAGTCGGCACTTCAATCCGACCACCGAGCAGAGCGGTCGTTAAGGGAACCTCTACCCGACAAAGCAGATCGCGGCCCTGCATTGTAAAAACCGGATCGGGTCGAACCTTGATGGTCAAGATCAGATCTCCAGCCGGTCCGTTATTAACTCCGGGGTGGCCTTTGCCCTTGAGGCGCAAGCGAGCCTCATTTACGGTTCCAGCCGGAACCTTGACATTGACTTGTTGACCATCAACCCGCAACTTCAAATCGGTCCCTGTGATCGCTTCGGCAAAATCGATTTCTACCTGGTGTTCAGCGTTGCCACCTCGGCGTGGACCAGCTGTCTGTCCCTGCTGAAAGCC
>JANTGZ010000136.1 GCA_024762675.1 Thermodesulfobacteriota bacterium
CAGCATTATAGCTGTCTGGAGGAGTTTTGCCGTCGACTCTATCTCAAGAATCCCAAATACGAGCCCAATGCAAAAAAACGGGTCGACAAGCTTGACGCCATCTTCAGAAAACAAAAAAACCTCGGCACGCCCTATGATAATCAGGCGTCGCACGAGGTTTTGACGGCAGCATTTTCAACAGACCCAGTTTATGGCGACCGCGTCGCCCTGCTAGCCTTGGGGCTGCGTAAAAGTATTGATGAGGGTTATGGACAACATGGTCTCGATGAGACCATGATCACCAGCCTGCAAATCCCTCTGGAACGTTTAAAAAGGCTCTATAGCAATATCAACCAGGTCAACTGGCGCTTAAAAGTCTATCGCAACCGCAATCAGGAGCTCTATTTCCTGACCAATGAGGTAGCTCCGGAGGGCCACCTGAATATGGGTTATGAAGTACTGATGACAAAAATCCTGACCCGAATTGAGGATGACATCTACATGCGCGGCGGTAACCCGCCCAATGTTATCTTTAGAATGTCGACAATGTTTTTCACACTATTTTTATAACTCTAAAAAGTTTTACTGGGCACTGAAAACTGACGACCTACCACTGATTTACTCAACTGGTTGAATCAAGACCTTTCTCGGCTTACTGCCTTCGGCCGGGCCGACTATCCCTTCTCGCTCCATAGTCTCGACAATCCGGGCTGCCCGGTTATAACCAATTCTGAATTTACGTTGAATCATCGAGGATGAGGCCCCCTTGAGATGCGCTACAAAGGCGACAGCCTGGTCGTAAAGTTCATCGTAACCTTCGTCGTCACCATCCTCAAGATCCTGAGCTGTGCGGGCGCCGTTACCCTTGCTTTTTGCCTTGGCCAGCGCGGCTTCATGTTTTTTAAGCATCCCCTCCTTATATTCCGGAGCTCCTTGCCCACGCAGATAATCGGCCAGATCTTTGATCTCATCGTCGCTGATAAAAGCGCCATGCAGGCGGGTAAAATTGGAACTGCCGGGACTTAAAAGCAGCATATCACCGTTGCCGAGCAGATGCTCGCCGCCGGAGGCATCAAGAATTGTCCGGGAGTCGATCTTCGAAGAGACCCGAAATGAGATCCGAGCCGGGAAATTAGCCTTGATAAGACCGGTTATAACATCAACTGAAGGCCGCTGGGTCGCCAGTATAAGGTGGATACCGGCGGCCCGTGCCATCTGTGCAAGACGAGTGATCGACTCCTCAACTTCCTTTGAGGCGACCATCATCAAGTCGGCCAGCTCGTCAATGATAATAACAATATAGGGGAATTTTTCGAGCGGCGGCATTGCCTCTGCGTCTGAGTCGTCATCATCTGGAGTTTCCGGCTCCGGCGCGGTTGCCTGATTGCGCAGAGAGAGTTGTTTTTCCACATAGCGGTTATAGGAAGCAACATTCCGAGTACCGGAAAGTGACATCATGCTATAACGCCTCTCCATCTCTTCCACAGCCCAGCTCAAAGCCGCTGCTGCCCGCTTCGGGTTGGTAACAACCGGCAAAAGAAGATGCGGAATATGGTCATAGACCGAAAGTTCCAGACGCTTGGGATCGACCATGATAAATTTTACATGCTCGGGCGTCAACTTATAGAGGATACTGCAGATCAGACAGTTGATCCCGACACTTTTGCCCGACCCGGTCGATCCGGCGATCAGAAGATGGGGCATTTTGGTCAAATCAGCAACCATCGGCGCGCCGTCGATCTCTTTGCCGAGAGCCAGCGGCAAAACACTCTGGCCACGCTGAAAAGCTGAACTCAAAAGCAGCTCTTTGAAATTAACATCTTCGCGTTCAAGATTGGGAATCTCGATACCAACCACCGCTTTGCCCGGAATCGGGGCGACAATACGCACCGACATGGCACTCATCGCCAGAGCCAGATCATCGGCCAGTGAACTTATTTTACTTAATTTGACCCCGGCCGCCGGCTGAAACTCATACATAGTCACAACCGGACCGGGATGAACCTCTAAAACCTGCCCTACGACTCCGTAATCACGCAATTTATTTTCCAGCTGCTGAGATTTAAGCCGCAAACTGTCATTATCGGAACCTTTCTTGCGACGCGTCGGAGGATCTTCCAAAAGGTCCAAACTGGGCAGGGTAATCCGACCGTGTTCACGTAAAAAAGGTAGACGCCCCTGATTCATCGGCGGGGCTTTGGGTTTTTCATTATGAGCCCGGCCGATTTTTACTTTTTTGAGACGTTTTTTAGCTTTTTCAGGAGAATCCGGCTTACTCTCTGCGACAGGTACAGACTGGCGCCGCCCCAAACCCGTAAAAAAAGCGGCTAAACGCCGAAAGGCCTGCAGCATAAGTCGACCGCCCGCCATTAAACCAGCAACCAGTAGAGCCGCAATCCGCAAGGGTGATATATGGGTTGTGACAATCAAGGCGAGAGCGAAGAAAACGCTCATCAAAAGGTAGGTGCCGATGGGATTAAAAAGAGTTACTAAAAATTCACCGACAATCTCGCCGACAGCCCCGCCGGTCAGAACTTCGGTTTTTTGAACTACCCAGACCGGTAACAACAAAGAGCTCCAGATAGCGGTGCACAAGATCAAGAGCAAAGCCCCGCCAACACTGCTTAAAGGGGGATATCGCTTACCGCTGACCAGGCCGATAAAAGTAGCAACCAGATAAAGCGGTAATACCAATGCTCCAAGACCGACTCCCTGCAACAGAAGATCGGCCACCAAAGCCCCAATTCTACCACCTAAATTAGCAATATCTATCTCCCCTCCCACACTATGGTTCAAGGAGGGATCCCGAGGCGAATAGGAGAACAAAACCATGAAAAAAAAGATGGCAAGGCCCAGGAAAAGAATACCGACCATCTCGGTTTTCCACTCCTGGCGTTTGACTGTCAATTTCGGTAAAGCCATCGTTTTCCTACAATTCGATAATTACTGGTAAGATTATAGGTTTCTTATTCAAAGTAGTGCGAAAATATTTTTTCGTGGCCCGGCGCAATACAGCCTTAACCTCGATCCAATCCTTACGTTCGACCGCCGGAATCTGCAACAGGCCCTCATCAACCACGCTACGGACCTCATCAACAATAGTCTCGTTCTCATCGGCAATTAAACCCTTGGTCGTAATTTCCGGGCCATAAACAATCTCTCCGGAGGTCTCGTTGATACCGACAACAATAATAACCATGCCATTATTAGAAAGATGACGACGATCATGAAGGGTCGCAGAATCGATCTCGCCGACCCCTTTTCCGTCAATCAGCACCTTGCCATTCTCGACCCGTCCCAGCCTCCGCAAACCGGTTTCATCAAGCTCCACCAGTTCCCCGTCAGTCACTACCAGAGCTTTCTCGGCGGCAACCCCCTGCTCGACCGCCAGGCGGGCATGCAGATCAAGATGGCGATACTCACCATGAATCGGAATAAAGTGCCGTGGCTTAATTAGATTGAGAAACAGAGAAAGTTCACCCCGATAGGCATGCCCCGAAGCATGAGTAAAGGCGACCGGTCGATAAAGAACCCGAGTTCCCAACCGAGTGAGACGATTGAGCAGGTTGCTGATCGCCTTCTCATTGCCGGGAATAAAACGGGAGGAAAAAATCACCGTATCGCCGGATCCCAAACTCATCCATTTACTGTTATTGGAGGCCATCAGCGACAGGCCGGAAAAGGGTTCGCCCTGACTTCCGGTCGTAATCACCAAGACCTTATCCGGCGGCAGGGAGTTGATCTCTTCAATATCGATCAAGGTATCAGCCGGGATCTGCAAAAGGTCAATTTCCCGAGCAATCTGCGTGTTATTATGCAGGCTACGGCCTAAAATTGCCACTTTCCGGCCACGCTCATGGGCAAGCCGGATTATCTCTTGAATACGATTGAGGTTGGAGGAAAAAAGAGTAATAATAATCCGGCCCGAAGATTCAGAAAAAAGTCCCGCAAATGCTTTTTTAACATCAGCTTCACTGGCCGAATAACCGGCACTTTCAACATTGGTACTATCGGCCAACAGTAGATCAACCCCTTCACAGCCAAGCTGGGCAAAGCGATTGAGATCGGTCTGTTCACCATTAAGTGGGGTATAGTCGATCTTGAAATCACCTGAATGCACTACGACTCCGGCCGGAGTCGTGATCGCCAGGGCAACCCCTTGGGGAATCGAGTGAACCACCGAAATAAATTCAATAGAGAAATTTTCGCTGGCAACCGTCTCGCCCGGCCCGACCACACAAAGTTCACAATCGTCAAGAAGCTGATGTTCCTCAAGCCGCCGGCTGGCCATGGCAACCGTTAACTTGGTACCATAAACCGGCACTTTGAGTTGCGGCAGAATAAAGGGCAGAGCGCCGATATGGTCTTCGTGGCCATGGGTCAGAATTATACCCTTGATTCGATCTTTTTCCTCCAGTAAAGCGCTGATATCAGGAATAACAATATCAACCCCAAGCATATAAGGTTCAGGAAACATCAAGCCACAGTCAACAATGAAGATCTCAGTGTCATACTCCAGAACCATCAGGTTCATACCGATCTCACCGAGCCCGCCCAAAGGAAGCAAACGCAACCCTTCCGGGTTGCCTTCTTCAGTAAGCTCTGATGAAATCTGATTAGCCAACACTACCTATAACTCCATTTTTGAAACCACTTTCACCCTTGAAGTTAACCCTGAACTCCGAACCAGGAACTGAACTATCCATTTTGCATTTGCTGTAGAAGATAAGCTTCAACAAAGGTGTCCAGACCGCCGTCCAAAACCTGATTTACATTACCGGTTTCACATTCTGTACGGTGGTCTTTGATGAGCTGATAAGGATGCAAGACATAAGAACGAATCTGGCTGCCCCAGGCGATCTCCATCTTTGAACTTTCAACCTTATCCTGAGCCCGGCGCCGCTCTTCCATCTCTTTTTCGTAGAGACGTGCTTTGAGGATTTTCATTGCGTAAGCGCGATTTTTGTGTTGCGAGCGCTCATTCTGACACTGCACAACAATACCGCTGGGCTGATGAGTTATACGCACCGCCGAGTCCGTCTTGTTTACATGCTGCCCACCGGCACCACTGGCCCGGTAAGTATCAATCCGCAGATCACCGTCATTAATTTCAACCTCGATATCATCATCTATTTCAGGGCAGACATAGACCGAGGCAAAAGAGGTATGGCGCCGATTACCGGCATCAAAGGGAGATATGCGCACCAATCGATGAATACCGCTTTCGGAACGAAAATTCCCGAAAGCATGATCTCCACTTACCGTAAAAGTAACACTTTTAACGCCACCTTCATCCATCGGTAAAATATCGACGATACTGCTCTTCCAGCCCCGTTTCTCAGCCCAGCGCAGATACATCCGCATCAACATCTCGACCCAATCCTGGGCTTCAGTGCCGCCGGCGCCGGCGTTAATGCTGACAATTGCATTTCCGCCGTCATGCTCTCCCGACATCATCTTTTCCAGACGCATCAAAGTCAATTTATGTTTAAGCTGGGACAAAAAGAGCTGCAACTCTTTCAGACTCTCAGCATCGTCTTCAACCTGTAGCATCTCGGCCAGCAGTCCAACCTCTTCAAGGCCGCCTTCAATCTCCTGCCAACGATTTACTTCACGACTTAACTGGGTCCCCTCTTTCAGAACATCTCGGGCTTTATCAGGATCATTCCAGAAACCCTCTTCAGAACTTATATCTTCAATCTCACTGATCCGCTCCTGCATCTGAGCGAGATCAAAGATACCCCCTGTAGGTATCAACGGTCTCTTCAATCTCTTTCAAAAGATCAATGGTTTCTTGCGGTATAGACATCTATTTCTCCTAACCCGGCACAGCCGGAACCAAAATATAAAGTTCAATTTTCATCCTTCATCCCTCATCCTTCATATTGACGAAGCATAAAAACCGCTATTGCGCCATAGAGCAGGTAAGGAAGCCCAGCCGCGGTTAACGGGCCCAGCAAATGCCCCTGCCCCAAAGCCAGCGACAAAGAGAGGGTTACCCAAAAGGAAAACCCGAGCATCAAACTGATCGCAATCCCCCGGGCCGCACCCCCATGCCGTCGGGAAGTTAGTGAAAATGGGATCGCCAGAAGAACCATCAGGGGACATGAAAACGGGTACAACATACGATTAAAAATTTCAACCGTATACTCAATGTGCGAGAGCCCGGCATTCTTGGCCTTACCAATATAATTATTAAGCTCTTTCAGCGACATTCTATCCGGCTCCTTACGAGGAACCATAAAATCTTGAAAAGTCTCGCTAATCGCTAACTCCAGATTTTCCTCATGACTGAATCCGGCAACATCGGTAAACCCATCACGAAACCTGAAATCCCTGACTCTAACCTTCCCCCCTACCCATTTTTTTTCACCCTCATAAAAAATAAGCTTTTCGATATCGAGCCGCCGGCTAAGGCGACGATCATCTGAAAAACGATAAATCAAGGCTTTTTCAATACTTTTTTTGACCGGATCAAGGTTTTCAAAATAGTAGATTCCACCGGCACCGGCATACCATAAGCTCTTGAGATTGTAAAGATTCTTCTCTTCTTTACCCTTTATGGAAACAGTTTTCAGATGATCTGCTTGCAAGCTGGTAACCGGCACAAGATTATTATTTATGAAGAAAGTTATCAAGGCTAAAACCAGGCCAGCTCCGACCAGGGGGCGGGCCAACCTAACCAGACTCAAGCCACCCGCTTGAAAGGCAACAATCTCATTGTGCTGCGCCATGCCTCCCAAAGAGAGCATGGTTGCCAACAACAGAGCCAAAGGAATAAATTTACCAAGGACAAAAGGGATCTGATTCGCCAAAAAGAGCACCAGAGGCAAAAAGCCGGCCTGGTTTTCTATTGCATTATCAACCTTGGAAAAAAAATCGATCAAGAGATAAATAGAGAGTAAAGCCAGCAGGCTTAAGAAAAAAACAGAGAGCATCTCTTTTAAGAGATAACGGGAATAGATACGCATTGCAAAAACAAGCAAACCTTAAGACGGCAGATAAAATCAAAGATCAG
>JANTGZ010000137.1 GCA_024762675.1 Thermodesulfobacteriota bacterium
TGTGGCTGGTGTACAAAACTCAAAAAAGAGGTGTTCAGTCAGGAGCTTTTTCAAAAAGAGGCACCTAAAGATTTTATCTTGGTGGAACTCGATTTTCCTCAAAAGAGTCAGCTTGAGGAGAAACTTACCAAACAGAATCAGGCCCTCTCAAAAATGTACAAAATTAGTGGCTTTCCTTCAATTCTCTTGACCGATGCCAAAGGTGTCGAATTTGCCCGGACTGGATATCAGGCTGGAGGTCCGCAAGCCTATCTTGATCACTTGCAAGGTTTTGTCAAAAATTTTCAGCAGTTTCAGGCCTTGGAAGTTGAGGCCTCAAAACTTGACGGAATTGAAAAAGCCAAAAAACTTGATCAGGCCATAGCTCTGCTGCTGCAAAACGGTAGCCAGCGTGACAATGGTAAACTCGTTAATGAAATCATTGCTCTCGATAAGGATGGTAAAGCCGGTTTGCGAGCTAAATATGAATTGCCGCGAAAACTGAATGCGATTGAGGCTCAGCTTAATCAGGATAAAGATTTTGACAAGGCTGTAGCCGAACTCGATAAACTCGCTCCGGAGGCTGTCTTGGTACCCTCACTCCAGCAGCAGGTCTATCTTTTCCAGGCTGGTATTCTGATTAAGGGTAAAGGCGATAAGGAGACCGGTCTCAAGAAGTTGGAATTGGCCTATAACGCCGCGCCCGAGACCAAAACCGGTCAGCAGTTGGTTAAGTTTATTGCCCGCATGCAACAGGAGAGTGAAAGCGGCGCAAAGGCGCAGCCTGAAGCCGCAACCGGGGAGAGTAATAAGTAATGGCTCAGCCAACGTTTGTGCTGCGTGACGAACACTTGGTAGAGGCCTTAAATCTTAAGGTACAATCTTTTGTCCACCGGGTAACCGGGGCTGAGCACTACCATCTGGCAGCTGATAATTCTGAGAATGTTTTTATGGTCGGCTTTCGGACGGCGCCGACCGACTCGACCGGAGTCGCCCATATCCTTGAGCATACTGTCTTATGCGGAAGCCGGCGTTTCCCGGTTCGAGATCCCTTTTTTATGATGCTCAGGCGTTCACTGAATACCTTTATGAACGCCTTTACCAGTAGCGACTGGACCGCCTACCCGTTCGCCAGTCAGAACCGCAAGGACTATTTTAATCTTCTCGATGTCTATCTTGATGCGGTCTTTTTTCCCCGTCTCGATGAACTCGATTTCGCCCAGGAGGGGCACCGCCTCGAATTTTCCGATCCCGCTGACAGCTCATCACCATTGACCTTCAAAGGGGTTGTCTATAACGAGATGCAGGGGGCGATGACGAATCCTGTCAGTTTTCTCTGGCAGGGGCTTTCAAGTCATCTCTTTCCAAGTGCGACCTACCGTTTTAACAGCGGTGGTGACCCCGAGATCATTCCTTCTTTGACACATGCTCAGCTCAAAGATTTTCATCGCCGTAACTATCATCCAAGCAATGCCTTTTTTCTTACTTATGGAGATCTGCCGGCGGCCAAGCTGCAGGAGATTTTTGAAGAGCGGGCTTTGAAAGATTTTACCAGAGAGGCCGGGGCGCCATTTCTGGTAGCTTCAGAAAAACGTCTCAAAGCACCGATTGTTGCGTGCGAGAGTTTCCCCGCTGAGAGTTTAGGGGCTGATGATAATGATGACCGCAGTCATGTCCTGATGGGCTGGTTGCTGGATACCGATAGCAGCCTCGAAAATCTTATTGAGGCCCATCTGCTGGCGGCGGTGCTTCTCGACAACAGTTCGTCGCCGTTGCTTGATGTTTTGGAGACAACTGATTTAGGGCGTGCACCTTCACCGCTTTGCGGACTTGATGATGACCATAAGGAGATGATCTTCTGTTGCGGTCTTGAAGGTTGCGCTAAAGCTTCCGGGCCTGAGGTTGAAGAGTTGATTCTTGCAACCCTTGATAAGGTTGCAGTCGATGGCGTGCCCCTTGAGCAGATCGAGGCAGTCTTGCATCAGCTTGAACTTTCACGTCGCGAGATCGGCGGCGATGGTTATCCCTACGGCCTGCAGCTTTTGCTTGCAGCTTTTCCGGCCGTGGTCCATAAAGGTTCAGTGGTTGAGAGACTCGATATCGACCCGGTACTTGGTAAATTACGGCAAAAGATCAAAGAGCCCGGCTATATTGCCCAGTTGTTGCGGCGCCTGCTGCTTGATAACCCGCATCGTGTGCGCCTCAGCATGGTTCCCGACAGTGATCTCGCGCCCCGGCGGGAAAAGGCTTTGCGGGCTCGTTTGGGGGCCCGTCTAAGATCCCTGGATAGTGAAAAAAAGCAGGATTTAATCAAGCGGGCTGCGGCCCTTACGGCTCGTCAGCAGGAGCAGGATGATCCTGAAATCCTGCCGCGGGTCGGCCTTGACGATGTTCCGGATGATCTGCCGGTTCCACTTGGTAAAGAGGGGGCTGTGCCATTGCCCCTTACCTGCTATAATGCCGGTACTAACGGCCTTGTCTATCAGCAGGTGATTTTTGATCTGCCGGAGTTAGATAACGAGCTTCTTGATATTCTGCCGGATTACTCCTCTTGTCTGACTGAATTGGGGTGCAACGGTCTCGACTATCGTCAGACTCAGGCCTGGCAGGCTCAGGTCAGTGGCGGTATCGGAGCCTACTACAAAGTGCGCGGAGCGATCGATGACAATGCTCGGGTCAAGGGGCTTTTTGTCCTTTCCGGAAAAGCTTTGCAGAGAAATTACGGGGCTTTGACTAAGCTTATGCGCAAAACCCTGGAGAGTATCCGTTTTGATGAGGTCGATCATATTCGGGAAATTATGGCCCAGAGTCTGGCCCACCAGGAACAGCAGGTAACCGCTTCCGGCCACCTCCTGGCGATGCGGGCGGCCTCGGCCGGTTGCGGCCCGGTTGCGGCCCTAGGTCACCGGGTACAAGGTCTTGAGGGGCTTAAAAAACTTAAAAAGCTATATTTCAAGTTGGCCCAAAAGGGTGATGCACTTAGCGCTTTCAGTCGTCAGTTTGAAGCTTTGCATGAACGGATAATGTCGGCTCCACGCCAATTTCTGCTGGTTGCAGAAGAGGAACGCGAGGCCGGTTTGACAGCAGAGCTGCAATCGGGCTGGCAAGGGAGTACACAGGATCAGAGTACAGATTTTAAAGATTTTATGCTGCCGGCAGGAAAAAACCTGGTACGCCAGGCCTGGACTACCGATACCAATGTAAATTTCTGCGCCAAAGCTTATCCAACAGTTGCCGTTGCCCATCCCGATGCGGCCCCCTTGGCCGTACTCGGCGGTTTTCTGCGTAATGGTTATCTCCATCGTGTCATTCGTGAAGAGGGTGGGGCCTATGGTGGAGGGGCTGGACATGACAGCGCTAGTGCGGCTTTTCGTTTCTACTCTTATCGTGATCCCCGACTCAGTGCAACCCTTGATGATTTTGACCGTTCACTGAGCTGGCTCCAAGACGAAAAACATGAAGCCAGACAGGTTGAAGAGGCGATTTTAGGGGTTGTCAGCCAGATTGATAAACCGGGATCACCTGCCGGTCGGGCCAAACAGGCTTTTTATGATGGACTCTACGGCCGGGACCCTGAATTCTTAAGGGCTTACCGCCGCCGAGTTCTACAGGTAACCCTTGAGGATCTCAAACGAGTTGCCGAAACCTACCTTAAACCGGAGAGTGCCGGAATTGCCGTTCTGACCGATCCTGCCAGCGCTGCTAACCATGCCGGAGCTTTGGGACTGGAGATTATTGACCTGTAGACCAGAGGTGACGGCAATCGGGATAATGTTGAAGTTGCAAAAAAAAACCGCGAGAATTCTCTCGCGGTTTTTTTTGCGTCTTGTCGATGGTTAAGAGTGCGCAGTTAAGGATTAAAAGGCGCGCTGTAAGAACTGCTCAAACTGTTTACAAGTTGTTACTTAGAGGCCTGATTCTAAAATCGAGACCGAAATATATGATTTAGCATTATGGTAAGAAACCAGGTAATCATTTTACGATATACGCTTTCGTTTGAGATTTGGCTGGAAAATTGAGGTTGGCAGAGGTAATCTCTTTACCGGAAGGAGCAAACAAGTCGACCCTAACGCTTAATAAAATACAGAGGTAGATATTGGAGGATTATAGAGTGAGTCGAAAAGTTAGCGTCCGGCGCGAACAGCACGCACTGAATATTCTTCTGTTTTATCTCGTTTAGTGATGGTTCCAAAATTAAAAACCGCCCGCAAAGCATAGATATCGCTGTCGTTGTCGGTTGCCGACCAGTAGTAGGATTTGACATTGGTAAAAGGATGGTTGTCGGGCAACTTTGGTTGGCTGGTTTGATTTCTGTCGATCAAGGTTGCAAGCTCGGTAATCGTTGGCAGGCGCCACCCGTGACGTCCACCATTCGCAAGTTTATAGCAGTATACCTGGGCTTCGTACCAGGTATAGATTTCCTCGTTAGTAGCTTTCTGCCAGACCAGGCCGGTTTCATGGTCGAGGACGCTGGTGTTGGATAAAACCTCAACAAAACGATCGTTAGTTAGAGACTGGTGCCATGAAGGCATTGGTGCCACGGTCTGGCGGTCTCTGCCCGCGAAGGTTATTCCGCCGTTCTCATCGCTTATCAAAAGTTCGCCCGTAAGTTCAAGATTGTCATTAAGATCGGTCTCCGCAACGGTAGTCGCTATGGGCAACAGAATGATCGTTGTCACTAGTACTATTTGTATGATTCGTGACGGCAAGTCTCTACTGATTTTCACTTGATAAACCTTATTTCAAATAGTTGTTAGATATTCTATTAAAGCGATTTTTTGTAAAAGGTTAAGTAACCATTTGGTGATCAAACTCACAAACCGGAACGAACTGCAAGGACATATTTGTCATCTGACGCAGCACATGTGCTGACACATCCATAATAAAATGATATAATTTGCACAGGGGACATGTCGGGATTCCTAGTAGATGTCCAATATACTGCAATGTATTGACTATCTGATCGCAGATTAATGAAAGGGTGGTTTTGAGGTAGCTTGGGATGAGATGGTGCCATCGGATCGATCAAAGTTGCCATCTCATAAACTGTTGGCATGCGCCAACCCATACGACCATCAATTATGACTTCGAAGCAGTATTCGCGAGCTTCTAACCAAGTGCGGACTGTATCGCTGGCTTCTCTCTGCCAGACCAAACCGGTTTCGTGATCTAACACCGCCTTATTATTAAGAACCAGCTCAAAACGTGAGGTGTCCGTTATAATTCGATCCCAGGCGGGTTGCCCTGCACAAGATCCGGCACGCACAGCCCGTACATAACAATCATTACTTTTTGAGGTTGTTTGGATTGGAGTGGAAACATTATTTTCAAAGTTAATATACCAAGCCCCATCACTGTTCGCGGCATGCGTAGTAGCTGACCAGTACGACGATTTTACATTAGTAAATGGGTGATTGTCAGGAAGACTATACCATGAACCTGAACGCCTGAGGGAGGACAATTCATTGATTGTTGGTAGCCGCCAACCTTTGGTGCCGCCGATAATCACATTATAACAATAGCTCTGAGCTTCGTACCAATCAAAATCGGAGTCGATGGTGTTCTTTTGCCAAACCAGACCAGTTTCTCGGTCAAGAGCGGCTTCACCACCCAAAACCAGTTCAAAGCGCCCAGCATAAAGGCTACGGTGCCAGGTGGGCCTTGCTGACGAAACCTGACGGCTACCATCAGAAAAAGTAATTCCTCCAGCTTCATTCTCTATGAACAGCTCACCCTTCATTTCGACAGTATCTTTTAAAACTGTTTCAGCAGCAACAATTGGTACCGTAGAGCAGAAAAGAATAAAAAAAACTAGAACCTGAAAAAAAAGTGATGGTCTTTTTCTGCTTCTATTCACTATAAAACTCCTGATTTGGGTAAGTCGACAGCAAGAAGCAATGGAGCAAAATGAGAGTATATCGACAGCTTTAATGTGTTTGAAAACTATCGTCCCGAGCGAACTGCTCGCACGTAATAAAGGTTGTCTTTATTGACATTCATGACTTTACCGTCATTGGTATCGGCAGGGGTATCTGATAGATAGACGATCCAGGCTTGGTCTGGATCGTTGGCAACAACGGTTGAGGACCAGTAGCCGAACTTTACATTGGTAAAATAGTGACCGTTTGGTAATGCCGGATCCTGGCTCGTATCAACCAGGGTGGCAAGCTCCTCAATAGTTGGTAGACGCCAACCCATGCGCCCGCCGATCGTTATTCCCCAGGAAGAATTCATTGCATTTGTCCAGCTTTTAAATTCAGAATCGGTATCCCGCTGCCAGACTAAACCGGTTGTACGATCGAGAACAGCTTCATCATTATCTAAAACCAATTCAAAACGCTGGCTTGTGGGCAGTGAATGGTGCCATGATGGCTTGGCGGCGGCGGTTTGACGGCTATTATCCGAAAAGGTTATGCCGCAATCTTCTTGCGTAATACTTAGTTCACCATCAATATTGATATTGTCATTAAAAATTATTTCAGTGCCAGCAATCTGAGTCGTTAATGGGTTAGTTAGCCCAACGATGCAAAGCAGAACAATAAGGATTCGTTTTTTCACTTTTTTCACCACAGGTATTACCAGAGCCAAAGCAAAGATTGGCTTATGCAATCATGCTTACAACAGGATCACCACAAAACTTTGGTGCCGGTTTCTTAAAATTACAATGGGACTAAGTGTCATTGTATTTATACAAGATAATACTCATAAACTACAACCAAATGCAATACCTATTTTCATTAAAGATTCACCCTATACTACAGAAAATACATCGAAGTTAAAATCGCGTAACACTAACAGTGACGAAACCATACGAAATCGGGGACGGAAAACCACGGGTCTTGTCTCCAAAATCGAAAAGACAGCCGGGTTCCCTTTTTATTGCATTAGAATATTGGTGATGGCAAGGTCTTGCTTTTATCAATATTCCCAAATTACGTATATTCAGCGATAGGTTATCATTT
>JANTGZ010000138.1 GCA_024762675.1 Thermodesulfobacteriota bacterium
TGAGTCAAGTCTTGCCGAATTTGGGCAGTGGCCCTGGCCTCGATATCGAATAGCCGAGCTGCTTGATAAACTCAATCGGGCGGGAGCTTCAGCAATTGCTCTGGATATGATATTTGCCGAGCCTGATCGTACATCATTGTCGCGTATTCAAAGCGTGATGAAAAGAGATCTTGAGATCGATTTTTCGATTGAAAATTTGCCCGCAAACTTTCAAGATAATGACGCAGTTTTGGCCGATAGCCTTGCCGATGGGCCTTTTGTGCTGGGTTACAGTTTTAGTTATGGTGAGAACAGCTACTCCGATATAAGTCCGCCTCACCCCCTGAATGTCATCTCTCGGAATACTCCGAAATCGTCATTGCCACTCTTTCATTGCATTGAGCCGCAGGGCGTTGTTATTAACCTTCCTGAACTTTCTCAAGCGGCCCCTGCTTCCGGTTTTCTCAATGCCTTGAGTGATCGCGATGGTGTGTTGCGGCGGATGCCTCTGATCTTAAATGTTAAAGGTAGATATTACCCATCGCTGGCTTTGGCTGCATTGCTGCAGGCGTGGCCCGAAGATAAAATTATCTTGAATAGCTATAAGGGAAAATTAGAATCTCTGTCTCTTTCGCGAGGGTCGATTCCTTTGGATGAAAAAGGTAATTTACTGCTTTACTATCATGGTAAACGAGGTTCTTACGAGTATATTTCAGCGACTGATGTTTTACGGGGTCGGGTTGTAGACGGCAAGTTTAAAGATAAGATTGTTCTCGTTGGAGCGACTGCAGCCGGCCTTCATGACTTTCATGTCACTCCCCTTGACTCTTTCTACCCCGGAGTCGAAGTGCATGCCACTATGGTTGACAATCTTTTGCACGGCGAGTTTTTGAGGAAACCTCTCTGGGCTCGGGGTGTTGAGTTTGTCGCCCTTATCGGTGCCGGAATCATGGCGACATTTTTCCTGGCTTGGGCTCGGCCTTGGGTGGGGGTCTTGTTTTTTTTCGGAGCTGGTTCCGGACTTTGGTATGGTTCCTTTTTCATCTTTAAGGAGCAGGGTTTTTTTATCAATCCACTATATGCCATTGCTGTAATAGTGGTTAATTTCATACTCTTAAGCCTTCTCAAATACTGGAGAGAGGAGCGAGCCCTGGTTCAACGTAATTATGATCTCTTGATGGCGCAGGACACAACTATACTCAGTCTGACGGCTATGGCTGAAACTCGGGATGATGAAACCGGAGGGCATATCTTGAGAACCCAGAATTTTGTTCGGGTTCTGGCCGAATATCTGGCATCTCGACCTAAGTACAAAAATCAACTTGATAAAGAGACTATCGATCTATTGTTTCGTTCAGCCCCTCTCCATGATATCGGTAAGGTCGGGGTGGTTGACCGAATTTTGTTGAAACGTGGCAAATTATCATCTTTGGAATTTGCTGAGATGAGGGAGCACCCTCGCATCGGTCGCGATATCCTGGTCAAGGCTGAGGCTCGGCTTCCTGAAGATAGTGGCGGACATTCTTTTTTGCATATAGCCAGAGAAATAGCTTACACGCATCATGAAAAATGGGATGGTTCCGGTTATCCAAGGGGGCTGCAAGGAAGTGATATTCCACTTTCAGGACGCTTAATGGCTTTAGCTGATGTCTATGATGTTCTGATAAGTAAAAAAAGATACAAGCCGGCCTTTTCGCATGCAGATGCGGTAGAGATAATTCGTAACCAGCGCGGAATCCACTTGGATCCAGATGTTGTCGATGCTTTTCTGGTTTTGGAAAAAGTATTTATTAGAACCGTAGAACGGTTCCCGGATGAAGCTGAACCCTATGGCCATCGGGCCGTTCCGTAGAATTTTAGGTGCTAGCTCTGAAGTCTGTCAGCACGTCGAAATTTTCGCGATGCCATCAATGTTTGCTTGACAATTTTAGTGCGACTGACTACTATCTTTAAGCTTGTTGAGTGGTGATGCCCCTTGGTTCATGTCGGGGGTATTTTTGTGTTCAGATTAGGGTTGAAAGAGTTCGGCGGTAGATGAAAAAAAGAGTTTCTAAATATGTGGAGACTGCAGTTGCGGCGGTTGCGGCAGCGCGTGGTCTGGATGGTGCGGATCTGCCGGAAATCGGTATCGGGCTACCGCGCGAAAAAGCTTTTGGCGATTTTTCATCCAATATCGCCATGCAACTGGCCGGGCGCTGGAAGGATAATCCCCGGGCGATTGGTTCAGCCCTTAAGGATGAACTTGATAAAGAGAGCGATCTCGCCCTGGTTACTATTGATGGCCCCGGCTTTATCAATATGACCTTGGATATCTCCTGTTGGCATAGTCGATTACTGGATATTATCGGTCAGGGTGCTGAATTTGCCACTCTTGATTATGGTCAAGGCCGACGGGTTCTGGTTGAGTTTGTCAGTGCTAACCCGACTGGGCCGCTGCATATCGGACATGGTCGAGGGGCGGCGGTCGGGGATGTTCTGGCCCGTATCTTAAAGCGGGCTGGTTTTGCCGTGGATCGAGAGTATTATGTCAATGATGCCGGAAATCAGATGATGGTTCTCGGTCGCTCACTGCGTTGGCGTTATCTTGAACTGTTGGGGCACCGTTCAGGGGAGATCCCGGATGGTTACTACCGAGGTGAATATCTTTTAGAGATGGCGAAAGAGCTTCGCGCCGATCAGGGTGATGATCTGATTGTCGGAAATGTCAACGAAGAAGATGTTGTCGGGTTGGAGTTTTTCACCAAATTAGCCGCCGATGCCATTCTACTTGGCATTCGTAACGACCTGAACCTTTTCGGGGTTGAGTTTGAACATTGGACCAGTGAGAAGGATTTTTTTACTTCGGGCCGGGTCGATGTCGCGCTGGCCGATCTTAAGAAACAAGATGTGCTTTACGAAGAGGAGGGGGCGATCTGGTTTGCCTCTTCGCGTTTCGGTGATGAAAAGGATCGGGTTGTGGTTCGGGCTAATGGTGTGAAAACCTATTTTGCGTCCGACATCGCCTATCATCGGGAGAAATATGAACGGGGATACGACCTTCTGATCGATGTCTGGGGGGCGGATCACCATGGCTATGTGCCTCGTCTCAAAGCTGCAATTGAAGCCCTGGGAAATGAGCCTGAAAGTTTTGCCGCAATCTTGGTTCAATTGGTCAGCCTCTCGCGGAGTGGAACGCCCGTGGCGATGTCGACTCGGGCGGGTGAATTTATTACTCTTGAAGAGGTGGTAAATGAGGTTGGTAAAGATGCAGCCCGCTATTTCTTTCTGACCAGGAGATCCGACAGCCATCTCGAATTTGATCTCGAACTGGCCAAATCTAAAAACAATGACAATCCCGTCTATTATGCCCAGTATGCTCACGCCAGGATCTGCAGTATTTTGAGAAAGATTGAGGAAGAGGGGCTCGAGATTGATGGCACCGGCAACTCTACCGGGGCCTCATTAACCCTTCCCGAAGAGCTTGATCTGATAAAAAAACTTGATGATTTCACGGTTGTGCTGGAGAGTGCAGCGCGCAATCTTGAGCCGCACCGGTTGACCTATTTTCTAGATGATCTGGCGGCTCAGTTACACTCCTATTACAATCGTAACCGGGTTATTAACGAAGATGGAAAGGTTTCCGGTGATCGTCTTTTGTTGATTACTGCAATCCGCCAAGTGATTAACATCTGTCTAACCCTCTTAGGGGTGTCGTCTCCTGAAAAAATGTGATGGTTGGTGTATGCTTGAACAGTTGAAAACTATTGTTGTCTTATTTGTTGTTCTTTTCGTGGCTTTCGGGGTAGGAGTTCTAGTTGGCTATAAACTGCCTGAGAACGAGACCTTTAAACGTTGGCATGATGCCAATAAGGTGATGGTCGAAAAGGCCCGGCCAACAAAGGTTGCCGTGATGCAGATGCCGGGCTTGCCGGCGGCTGGTAGTAATCAAGCCAAGGCCGGGTTACCGGTTTCTGAGTCTAATTCCGATCCCTGCCCCGGCGGGGTCTGTAAACTGCCACCGCTCAATGGCGCGTCAAGCCCACCTGAGGTGCCGCAAGAGGAAAAGCTCAACCTGACCTTCTACAAAGAGCTCAGTGATAAGCCGACAGAGAGCGGGGGGTCGCCAATAAAGGTTAAAACAACCCCGTTGGTCGAAAAGAAAAAACCAGCTTCTGTGACTGTGAAAAGTGAAAGTCAGGATTTGAAAACCGGTGAAAGCTGGGAGCTTAGAATCTGCTCTCTGGCCCAGGAGATCAAAGCTCGCCTGGTCCGCAGTAAACTGATGAAAAACTACTCCGGGGTTGAGATTGAGGCGGTTCAGGTGGCTGGGAAAGGGACTTGGTATCGGGTCAAAATCAGTAATATTGGAGATCGAGGAGTGGCAGAACGTTACCAGCGGGAACTCATTGAAACTCATAACTATAAGCCTTTGATTGTTAAGCAATGATGCTTTATGGCTTGCCGGCTTGCCATTTGTGAGCTGTAATTTTTAATTTAATTTATCAGGCGCGTCGCGTCTTTTTTTGTATGCTGGTTGCGGCGTAAAATATATGGCATTTTCTCAGGACAGTATTCGCAATTTTTCTATTATTGCTCATATCGATCACGGTAAATCGACCCTTGCCGATCGTCTTCTTGAGGTGACCGGAGCGGTCACCTCAAGGGAGATGAAAGAGCAGCTTCTCGACACTATGGATATTGAGCGTGAGCGTGGTATTACGATCAAAGCGCAATCGGTTTGTCTTGAATATAAAGCCGATGATGGCAAGCTTTATCAGCTGAATCTGATTGATACTCCCGGACATGTCGATTTCTCCTATGAGGTGTCACGCAGTTTGGCGGCTACCGAAGGGGCGGTCCTGGTGGTTGATGCAGCCCAGGGTGTTGAAGCCCAGACCTTGGCCAATGTTTACCACGCTCTTGATGCTGACCTTGAGATTATCCCGGTTTTAAATAAAATCGATTTGCCGGTTGCGGAACCTGATCGTATAAAACGTCAGATTGAGGATGTTATTGGGCTTGATACCTCAGATGCGTTGCTGATCAGTGCTAAAACCGGTCTTGGTATCAAGGATTTTCTCGAGGCGATTGTCAATCGGGTTCCAGCCCCTGAAGGTGATCGTAACGCCCCTTTAAAAGGGATGATTTTTGACTCCTGGTTTGATCCCTATCTGGGGGTGATTGCTCTGGTTCGGATTTTTGCAGGTGCCATCAATCCAGGTATGAAGATCAAAATGATGTCGACCGATCGCCCGTTCGAAGTCCAGCGGGTTGGGAAAATGCGTCCCACTATGGTTGACACTGAAATGCTTGAAGTTGGTGAAGTCGGCTTTGTTGTTGCCGGAATCAAAACTGTGGCTGATTGTAAGGTCGGGGATACGATGACCGGACTTGTTGAAGCAACCGCGACCCCTTTTCCCGGTTTCAAGGAAGTTCAACCGATGGTTTTCAGCGGACTTTATCCGACTGATTCAGTTCAGTATGAACCTTTAAGAGATGCCCTTTCCAAGTTACGTCTCAATGACGCCTCTTTTACCTTTCAGCCGGAGACTTCGGTGGCTTTAGGATTTGG
Source organism: Thermodesulfobacteriota bacterium (assembly GCA_024762675.1). Classification (GTDB taxonomy): domain Bacteria; phylum Desulfobacterota; class Anaeroferrophillalia; order Anaeroferrophillales; family Tharpellaceae; genus Tharpella. Next base: position 5,531 of record JANTGZ010000138.1, read on the forward strand.
TTTTCGTTGTGGTTTTTTAGGGCTCCTGCATATGGAGATTATTCAGGAGCGCCTTGAACGAGAGTATAAGCTTGACCTGATCACAACTTCACCGACGGTTGTCTACAAGGTCGAGATGAAGGATGGCACAACAGTCGAGATTGATAACCCCAGTAGTATGCCGCCATCCGGAGATATTACCCATATCGGTGAACCCATGGTGCGCTGTTCGATTCATGTTCCGAATGAGTATATCGGCAACATTATGAAACTTTGTGAGGATAAACGGGGGACGCAACAGGAGGTTAGATATCTGGATGAGACCCGGGCCATGATTATCTACGATCTGCCTTTAAATGAGATCGTTCTTGATTTTTACGATCGTCTCAAATCGTTGACCCGTGGTTATGCCTCTCTCGATTATGAGCCCTGTGGTCACCGTAATGCCAACCTTGTAAAACTCGATATCCTGATCAATGGTGAACTGGTTGATGCTCTCTCAATGATTGTCCATCAGGAGTGCTCTTTCGATCGCGGTCGTGATCTTGCGGTCAAGATGAAAGAGCTGATTCCCCGGCAGATGTTTGAGGTGGCGATTCAGGCCGCTATCGGTACCAAGGTTGTTGCCCGAACAACGGTCAAAGCCTTGCGTAAAAATGTCACTGCCAAATGTTATGGCGGCGACATCAGCAGAAAACGGAAACTTCTGGAAAAGCAGAAAGCCGGGAAAAAACGGATGAAACGGGTTGGTAAGGTTGAACTGCCTCAGGACGCCTTTCTGGCAATTTTAAATATCGATTCTTGATGACAAAATAAAACATTCATTGCGCCCTGAGCGTTAGCGAGGAAGTGCCCTTGGGGTACGCCCGTTCTCTGAAACCCTCGTCACTGCGGCGTACTGTCTGTACGCCTCATTCCTCGGGTTTCAGACGCCTAGCATCTGAACATTTTATTTTGCCATCACAATTTTGACTTTTTACAATTATTAAAAGAAAAGAGATAAATATTTTGGCTAAAAAAGAGAAAAAATTAAAGAAAAGCAAGGGCGGAGTAATTCGCGAGTATGCTGAATCGATTGTTGTTGCTATTCTGATTGCCCTTTTTATTCGTGCCTTTGTCGTTCAGGCCTTTAAGATTCCCTCCGGCTCGATGGAACCGACTCTGCTGGTCGGTGACCATCTGCTTGTTAATAAATTTATTTACGGGATCAGTCTACCCTTTGTCGACCGTAAATTTTTAGTCTATAAAGAGCCTAAGCGTGGTGATATTGTTGTCTTTATCTTTCCCAAGGACAAAAAGAAGGATTTTATCAAACGGGTAG
>JANTGZ010000139.1 GCA_024762675.1 Thermodesulfobacteriota bacterium
GAACTTTTCTACAACTACAATCAGGTCGATCAGGATCTTTACAAGGGTCTCGATTACGATCAGGCCCGCCATATCTCCAGCCATTACGATGACGACTATCTGGAAGAGTTGACCGGAACCCCGGCTGATGTTGATTATTACAAATACCACCACAGCGACACCAAGAACCATGACGTAATGACGATTATCAACTATCAACCTAAAGAAAACCATACTTTCACGTTAAAACCCTATTACTCATCGGAAGATAAGAAATGGATCGACGGCGGTGCCGACAAGTATGTTGAGGCTGAGCGATTCGGCGCCAAATTCGAATATGTGGGAGATTGGGCCGGAACCTTGGTCAGTACCGGCTACTGGTATGAAAACCATGATCTCGAAAAATATATCCGCAAAAACAAGATCAACGATCAAGGGCGCAACTATGCCGGCTGGGCCTATCTTGCCGAGAACCGAGGCGTCGGCCACATTCACACCCCCTATCTGCAGCTGGGCCGCAGTTTCGGCCCCCTCTCCTGCCAGGCCGGAATCAAATATTTCTCTTACCATGAGCCCGCCAGTCAGGCCTATTTGAGTGATAAAAGTACTTCCTACTCCTACAACCAGGCCCTCGATGACAATCTCGGGATCGACTCCGAGATGAGTCTCAAGGCCATGAACTACCAAAAATGGCTGCCCTCATTGAGCCTCGGCTATGAGGCCTCCCCGGCCCTCGAATTCTACTTAAATTACGGCCGTAACTACATGCGGCCCTACGCTTATGTCCCGATCGCTACGATCTACAGCAGGAACCGCAGCAAGTTTCAGGCGGCAGGCCTCTCTTTGCAGGATCTCTTTGACAAATGGAAACTTGAAACCTCGGATAATTTCGACTTCGGCTGCCGCTTTCAGCACCGCTGGTTCAGCCTCTCCCCAACCATCTTCCATGCTCGTCATCAAGATCTGCTTTTTGTCGCCTACGACGATCAGGTCGGCGTCAACTACCACCAAAATATTGGTGATGCAACAATCTGGGGAGCTGAACTCGAGTGCAACATCTACCCGACTGAAAACCTTATGCTCTATTTCAACCCCAGCTACACTAAAGCAACATTTGATAATGACCTTGCCAGCGGAAGCAGTATTCTCGAAACTGATGGTAACGATCTACCGGATACACCGCGCTGGCTTCTAAAGACCGGGCTCATCTACCACTACAAAGGTTTCACGATCTCACCCAGCCTTAAATATGTTGATAAACGTTACGGGGACATCGAAAACCAGGAAGAGGTCGATGATTATATAACAGTCGACTTGATACTGGGCTATAAGATAAAAAATCTCTGGTTCCTCCAGGAAGCCGGCCTTGAAATAGAGTTCACAAACCTGTTTGATAAAAAATATGTCGGTACTATCAAGGCTGATGACGACGGTTTCAGAGCCAGCCAATATTACGCCGGAGTGCCTTTTACAACGGTTTGCAAAGTCAGCGGTAAATTTTGACGACAACTTTAAGGGTATCTCTAAAAATTAGAATTTTTGTTCGAGTGCTATGAAACTTTTAAAAATTTTCATCCTACTGCTTTTCTCACTGCTGTTTATAGGGTCAAGCCAGGCCCGTGAGATTGTTGATCTTGCCGGGAGGACACTCAATGTGCCTGAAAAGGTCGACCGGATCGTCGCCCTGGGACCGGGAGCCCTGCGACTGGTGGTTTATCTGCAAGCCATCGATAAAGTGGCTGGAATTGAGACAATTGAAACCAAGTCCCTGCCTCCCTTTTTTCGCCCCTATTCCAGTGCCTGTGCCGACCAGATTGCCCATCTGCCCGAGGTCGGCAGCGGCGGCCCCGGCAAGTTGCCGAACCTTGAAGCCCTGCTCTCCTGCCGGGCCCAGGTAATCTTCTCTATCGGCCTCGACCACGGCCAGATTGAAAATCTACAGGCTAAAACCGGGATTCCGACGATCATCTTGAGTTATGGGAAGCTTGGTGTCTGGCGTGAAGAAGCGGTACAATCTCTAAGATTAATGGGAGAAGTTCTTGAGAGACAACTTCGGGCTCATGAAATTGTGCTCTTTCTGGAAAAAGCCCAAAAAGAGCTAAACCAGAAAACTGCGGCGGCGGATCAAAAATCTTCCCCAACTGCCTATTTCGGCGGCCTCGCCTACAAAGGCATTCGCGGACTGGAGAGCACGGAAGAGGGCTATTTCCCCGGCAGCATGGTCAAAGCCAACAATGTCGCCGGCAACAATCCGACTAAAGGCCACATATTTATCGATAAGGAGAGACTGCTGCAGTGGAATCCCGAGGTGATTTTCCTCGACTACAGCAGTAAGCACCTGGTCAGCCGGGAGTATCTTGAAAACCGGGATTTCTATCAGCTATTACAAGCTGTCAAACAGAAACAGATATATTCAGTACTGCCCTACAACCAGTACAACACAAATCTTGAAAGTGCACTGGCTAATGCTTACTACATCGGCAACCGACTCTACCCAAAAAAATTCACAGCACTCGCTGTCGAGGCAAAAATTGCAGAGATCTTTGACTTTTTCCTGGGCCTGAAAATTGACCCTGCAGCCCTTCCGGCATACCAGCCATTCTGTCTCAAAACCGTAGCCTGCCGCTGATGAAACCGCTTGTAAATTCAACGATTATTGCTTATCAAAAGCGGCTTGGCTGGCGCAACCTTGGAGGCCTGCTGCTACTTTTGGGACTCTTTTTTCTCTTTCTGCTCTCACTCAAGATCGGCACCTACAAAATCACCTGGCCGATGCTGACAAATATCCTGGCAAGCGATAACAGCGAACCTCTTCTGACTCATGTCATCCTCCAAATCCGCCTGCCTCGAGCAATTGCGGCACTGGTCACCGGAGCCGCCCTGGGCTGCGCCGGGGCGGCCATGCAGAATGTTTTGCGCAACCCTCTGGCCTCACCATTCACTCTTGGGGTTTCCCAGGGCGCCGCCTGCGGAGCCGCCTTTGCGATTATTATCCTAGGCGCCGGCCTGCCGACCACGGCAGGACTTATCCCACCCTATCTGGCACCCTACAGTATTGTCCTGGCCGCTTTTGTCGGTGCGCTCTTGACAGTCGCGGTATTGACCCTGCTCGCTTTTTTTCGGGACATCAGTCCCGAGTCGATGATCTTGACAGGGGTTGCCCTAAGCGCTTTTTTCGGCGCTGTGACCATGCTTTTACAATATTTCGCAACCGATATCGAGGTTGCCGGAACCGTCTTCTGGACCTTTGGCGATCTCGGTAAAGCCCGCTGGCGCGATCTTTTCCTGATACTGGCCCTACTCTTACCGGCACTCCTCTATCTCTGGCGCCAAGGCTGGAGTTTTAATGCTCTACTCTGGGGCGATGAAACTGCCGCAAGCCTTGGCGTTAAGGTCGGCAGCCTGCGCCTTAAAACTTTGATCATCAGCGCTCTACTGGCCGCCGTAACCATCGCTTTCTTAGGCATTATCGGCTTTGTCGGCCTGATTGCCCCACACCTGATGCGACCCATGGTGGGACAGGACTATCGCTACCTGATCCCTTATTCGGCATTGGCAGGGGCAGTTTTACTACTGGCCGCAGATCTTTTAGCCCGAGTCGTCATGGCCCCGGTGGTTCTGCCGGTCGGCATCCTCACATCTTTTGCCGGCGCCCCACTTTTCATCTACCTGCTGGCCCGTAACCGCAAAGGCCGGCAATGAGCATTAAAACGCAAAACATCAGCTTTGCCTACCACAAAAAAGCGATCCTCAAGGAGATCTCTTTTGCCCTGCAACCCGGCACTTTAGGGGTCATCATGGGCCCCAATGGTTCCGGCAAATCGACCCTTTTAAAAATCATTAACCGACTTATCGAACCCCAATCGGGAACCATTTTTATTGCCGGTAATGATTATCGTAAAATTACCCGCCGCGAGCTCGCCCGCCACTGCGGCTATATGCCCCAAAAATCAGCTGCCGTTCATTGTACAGTTTTTGAGGCCGTCCTCCTCGGCCATCAGGCTCTCAACCCGGAACGTTGCGAAGCGGAAAAAGGGCTGCAGCAGGTCGATAAAATCCTCAAACTAATCCATCTCAACCACCTCTCCGACCGCTTCACCAATACCCTTTCCGGCGGCGAACTACAAAGGGTAGTAATCGCCAGAGCTCTGGTTCGAGAACCTAAGATCCTGCTTCTCGATGAGCCAACCAACCATCTCGATCTCATCAATCAACTTGAAGTCATGTCACTTCTAAAAGAGATTACTCACAAACTTAACCTTACAACCTTAGTCGTCACCCACGATCTCAATAGCGCCCTGCGCTTTGCCGACTCTTTTATCCTTTTAAAAGATGGTACCCTTCACGCTGCCGGCCCGAAAAATATCATCACGTCGGAATGCATCGAGGAGGTTTTCAACCTGAAAAGCGTCATCGCCGAAATCGCCGGATTCCCGGTCGTAGTTCCGATTCAACAAGACTGACCGGAAACCCATCTCCAGAAAAGACAGCAACTCCTCCCTCCAGATCGCTGATTATCGCACTTAATTGATATATTATTTTTTGTGTGTAACTTGCAAAATAGGTATTGCTAAGAGTTGTTGTTTGTGCTTATAAAGTGGCTATCTTAGATAATTGCAAAAGCCACTCCCGCCGAAAGACGGGGTCGGAAAGCTACGGGTCTTGTCTCCAAAATCTAAAAGACAGCCGGGTTGCCTCTTTTTAAAGAGCAGCCCGGCTGTCTTTTTTTATGGACAAGATGCCCACTACACGCGCAAACGCTCTTATACAAAACTTGCGACAGATGGAAGTGACCTGCCAGTTTCCGCAGCTACATGGAGTATGGTTCGTGATAATGTTACGGGTCTGATATGGGAGACCAAGCAGTATAGAGATGGCGAAGAGAACTATAGTAACCCCAACGATTCAGATAACAGGTATTCCTGGTATAACCGTAATCTTGCAAGCAGTGGCGGAGATCCCGGAACTCAAGGTGATGGCTCCGATACTGAGGATTTCATCAACACCTTGAACACCGGTTCCGGTTTTTGTGGACATACCGACTGGCGACTGCCGACTATCGAAGAACTGGCCAAAATAACCTGTTCTAGTCGTATCAGGCCGGCAGCAGAGATTGATTTTTTCCCAAATACCAGTTGGTTCAACTACTGGTCTTCAACTGTCTCTGTAGGCGATCAACATAAAGCGTGGTATGTTCATTTCACATACGCTAGTATCAACTCTGACTATATGAGTGATAAAAAAGCAGTGCGAGCCGTTCGTTCGGGGAACCTTGAGTCAAACGAACGTATGATAGATAATAACGACGGAACTGTAACAGACCCTAATTCAGGCTTGATGTGGCAAAAAAACGAAGCTGGCTCCATGGCATGGCAAAACTCCCTGGTTTATTGTGAAGAGTTAGAGCTTGCCGGTTACGACGATTGGCATCTCCCGGATAGAAATGAACTACAGTCTCTGGCCGATTATCTTATTTCAGAGCCGTGCCTGGATAAACAATTTTTCCCCGGCGTTCTGTCAGCAACTTATTTCTCGTCCACCACTTTCTCAGAATACAAAAGTAACGTTTGGTTAGTTGATTTCAAAGACGGAAATATCAGCAATGGCTGTAAAACCAGTAATTATTTTGTGCGCGCAGTGCGAAATGCACAACTCGAATCAGTTGACCTTACAGACCCTGATGGCGATAGCTACCCTACCGGGCTCTATAATTACTACTTGCCCTACTTTAAGTCTGGTAATGGAGTTTGGACAGGCCTCGGGCTGACTAACCGTAACAAAGGAGATTCCACTCAGCTACAAGTAACGGTTTATGATAGCAGTGGCAATGCACTATCAACAGAGTACAAAACTATTCCGGCGCATGGTCAAGATTCTTTTGTAGTCGCAACGCAACTAAACAACAGTGGCTGGATGCAGATCAACTCCCATCAGCCATTGTCGGGATTAGCTTTTCTTGGAAGTTGGAGCATGCCACTATTAATGGCGGATATCCCGTTTATTTCTGAATTATCAACCTGTCTGATTATCCCCCATATTGCCCAAGATGTCTCGTGGGATACGACAATTTTAATCTGCAACCCAAATGATGAAACTACTTCGATTGATCTAAAGTATGTTGACAAGGCCGGAGTTGAACAAGGAATACAGAACTATACTATTCTGCGGTTTTCAGCGATAAAATTCCAATAGCTGGTAGTGTTGAAATTAATTCATCTGCTGGCATATCTGCCTTTGCTTTGTATAGTGATCAAAAAAATGGTGGCACTTATTACGCTGGGATTAATGCGGAAAGTTGTGAGTAATTTAGAACCGGATTAACTCAAATTTGTCATTCTCTAATCACGAGAGGTAGCTTTGCTTTAGGATCGGCAAGGCAAATCTCTGAAAATCTTTGCCTTGTCAAATTAGAGCTTCAGCGACAGAATCATATTACTTGTATTGAGCAAGCATCCTATTTGCGACGAAGCTCAAGTGCGCCGTTTGGTTGTTAAAGTTAAGGTTGCCACAACATTTTTAAATGAAAAGTGAGGGACATGATCATCAACTCTTGGTCCAGAAATCTCTATGCATGATTATAATTTCCTCTGAATGTACATTGAAAAGGACAAACATGTGACTTAGATTCAACTCATAAATGCAACGTTGACCGGTTGGAGGCAGAGCAAGCTGTGCAACTGCGATGCAAAACAATTTACAGGAACTCCTGGAAGGAGAAAAAATGAAAAAATGTCTCGGCATCATCCTGTTGATCAGCGGTCTTTTGTTCAGCACCTCCGTGTCAATGGCTCA
>JANTGZ010000140.1 GCA_024762675.1 Thermodesulfobacteriota bacterium
TAACCAGTGAAGCTGTGACTTTCTTATAGCGATCATCAAATGATCCGGAACAACCGACCCAGAGAAGATAATCGACATCAGCATTTTCTGCCATTGTCGTCACCCCGGGAACCTCTTTCGCCCAGTTGCCACGATCAGCCCAGCCTAACCCCCAGGGGTTGCTGTTATTCTCAAAGTTTTTGAAAACAAGTTGCACTTCCGAAGGAAAGCTGCTCTCCATCAAAACCAGATTACGCCGTAAATCAACTACTTTATCAATATGTTCGACATACATCGGACAAACTTCCATACAGGCACGACAGGTAGTGCAGGACCAGATCTGGTCATCGGTAAGATAGCCGACAAACAACGGTTTTTCATCATCCGGAAGTCCCCAGGTAATATCTTCACCACTCGCCTTACATTGCGCAATCTGCTTACTCTTGTCGTAGAGACATTCACGAATATCCTGAACCAGTTTTTTCGGGGTCAAAGGTTTCTCGGTCAAATAAGCCGGACAATTATCCTGACAGCGGCCGCAGCGGATACAGGCATCGGAATCCATCAACTGTTTCCAGGTGAACTGATGCACATGAGCAACACCGAAGGTTTCAGAATTTTCGATATCAAGCAGGCTGACCACCCCTTTCGGCTTGGTCGAACGATAGTAATTGTTAAGAGTACCCGAGATAACATGGAAAAGTTTAGTATAAGGCATGGTTGCAATCAGCAACATGATTGCGTAAAAGTGTATACGCCAGACCAGGGTAATCGTTTCCGCGTTAACCTTTGGACCGAAGGGCGCAAAAGCGGCCGCAAAAACTGAACCGATCGGCGCAAACCAGGTGCCACCGGGGGTTGTAACTGCAAGCCGGAGGCCCTCAACCACAAAACCACTGACAAAAATGAACAACAGCCAGATTAAAAGCAGACCGTCCTGATTTCCATCTTCATCAAGCCGGTCCGGCATAAGTCCGTAACGCCGGTAGACAGCCATCACCAGACCAACCACCGCCAAACCGCCAATACAATCGAGAACCAGCGAGATGCCGCCAGCCGCTGCCGGACTCAAAGTCGCAACATGCAACTGGGCAAAGACAACAAAAATAAAAGGAATGAAAAAACCGAAAAAGATAAAGAGATGCATATAGCCGGGCAGGTTTTCTTCAAGGGTCCGGTCATGCCCAAACACTGAGGCAAACATGCCAGCAAAGCGTTTGCCCGCATCACCACCACGGGTTTCAGGTTCGCCGACCCGCCAGCGGGCGATTTTTTGGTAGCTTCCAAAAAGTAGAAGCGCCAAACTTAAACCGATAACCAGTACATCAAGTGAATTTAGCATAACCTTATCATTCCTCTACTCCGGCAAAAAACCAAAAATCTGACAAACACATAGGTGTTGCGGGGTAAATCCTTAGAAATAAGCTTACAAAAACCCTACAACAGTCAACAGAAAACTTTAATAAATCAAAAACTTATCAACTCAACAACACTTTAATTTTAAAGCGACGAATAAGCTTAAAAAAAAATGAACATCCACTCACTACGGCGAGTTCGCGGAGCTTGTTAACATAAGCACGAAGCCCTTGTCAAGCGCCAAACTGTATACTTCATACGAATTTTTTTTCAATCTTTAACAAGCTGATTGAGACGACTATAAATGTAAGAAAGCAATTTCACTGATTTTCCCAACAGTTTTCAAACTAGACTCAAAAAAACCATTACTGTCCGGTTAATAAATTGCAACCCGGGATATCGGGTTATTTCCCTCCACTTCTTAAGCAAAATTTTTGTTTTTCCGGCACTTAATTCGCCAAAATTGCGAAACTCGTTCGTGCCTCACTCAAACAATCGCAATTTTTTGGCTTCGTTCGCTGGGGAAAACGACAAAATTTTGCGAGACGTTCCGGAAAACAACCCGACACCCCTAAAAATTGTTACTGCAAAGTTCAAACCGAACAGTACTGCAATAAAACAGAGGAATTCCGCAAGCAAATTGTGAACCATTAAACCTTTTAAATAAATTTACCTGGAACCGCAATTGTGGATAGGCTAGAATGATTATGTGATATTAGTAACTTTTGTAAATCTAGAGCTATGTTCTCTCTATCGAATTTTTCAATCACCTAAGAAATAAATAGTAACCGTGACCTTTTTGCGTAAAATTTCACCGGTAAGAATAAGCCGTCGTTAGCGAAGCTTAAAAAAGGTCTCAGCCGACCCTGCAAAGGCCCGAAAAAAGCTCAAAGGTCACATAAAGAGAAAGGGCAGACACAAGGCCTGCCCTTTCTCTTTTTTGCTTATTTAATCGTCTAATAAATGCCTTTACCGTTGAAAAAAGGACCATACCTGCGGTCAACACCCTTGATATGGCCAATCAACCAATCCTTAAGAAACTCCAACAGGTCGAGAGAGAGGGTCGCCTCGCCGGCTTTGAATTTCTCCTGAAAGTCGACAACCGTGGAGACAAACTCTCGATGAATAACAATATGGCTGTCGTAATCGGGATATTGATGTTCGACCATAAGTCGCTCTTCAGCCGCAAAATGGGTAGCGGTATAATCAACCAATTCATCCAGAACCCGGGCAATAGCATCATCGCCCCGACCCATCTTCATCGCCTTATAAAGTTCGTTAACAAGGTCTACAAGTCGATGGTGCTGATTGTCAAACTCACTGACTCCATTTTCAAAACTTGAGTTCCAGGGCATCAGGTCGGCGACTTCGGTGGCCGATGATAGTGATACCGAAGATGAAACCGCTGCTGTTTTGTCAAATTTAAAACGTAAAACAATGCTCTTTAGACGTTCGCCAAGCTCGCTGAGATCACCAGCACTGTTATTGACCTGTGAGCTACTATTGCTGAGATCACCGGCAAGAGTACTGACTTCAGCGATATCGGCCGAAATTTCACCGGCTACAGTTGAACTCTGAGCAATATTATCATTAATTTCGGCAATCCCTTGTGAGGCCTGCTCGACACTGCCGGCAATCTCTCTGGTGGTCGCCGTCTGCTCTTCAATGGCAGCGGCCACTGTCGTAACCAGTTCACTGACCTCTTCAATAACTGAGGTAACCTCGCGAATCTCCTCAACCGTTGCCCCGGTTGACCCCTGAATCTCTTCAATAATGCGGCGAATATCCTGGGTTGCTTCCGCAGTCTGGCGAGCCAGCTCCTTAATCTCATTGGCAACTACGGCAAAACCTTTACCAGCCTCTCCAGCCCGAGCCGCCTCGATTGTAGCATTCAAGGCTAAAAGGTTGGTCTGTTCAGAGATTTCGTTGATCACAGCGGTAACCTTTCCAACTTCTTGTGCTGCCCGGCCCAACTCATCAATCTTTTCAGAGGCCTGGCGCGTTCGCTCAACCGCCGCCAGGCTGATGGCTCGGGTTTTTTCCGTACTCTGGGCAATTTCTCCCACAGTCGAGGTCATCTCCTCAGCTGCTGCGGCTACCATATTGACATTTCCGGCAGTGGTTTCGGAAGCCGTAGAGACTGAGTTCATATTGACACTCATCTCCTCAGCCGCTGCTGCCACCGTATTACTTTTACCAGAAGCATTGCCGGCAGCATCGCCAAGCCGCTCGGAGACCGCGGCAAGTTCTGTCGAAGAGAGGGTCAAAGACTCGACCCCTTTAAAAATATCACCGGCAATTGAGACTAAACCCTGCCTGGTCTCACCCAAAGCCGCCAGCATACTGCCCGGCCGAGCCCCGGCATCGACAGCAACCGTCAGATCCCCTTCAGCAATTTTTTTAAGCATTTCACCCATATCTTCGGGTTCACCGCCCATGATTCGAGAGAAACCGGCCCGCACCCAGAAGATAACCACCAGGCCAAACATAACGCCCAATAGAGCCACGACCATAACCGTGGTTTTGATTTGTGCGGCTTTAGCTACAGAGGCTGCATCAGCTGCCAGCTGAATCTCAACCAAAACCCCCTGGAGTTCATGGAAAAGCTTAAAAACCTCTTGTAGAGCCGGCTGTGTGACTTCGTGAAAATCGCCCTTGGCCCCTTCAAGATCCTCGGCCTCACTTAAGTTCCGATTAATATCATTGACTGAGCTATGTATTTCACGATGCGGAATTTCAATTTTTTTCAGTATGGGCACCAGTTGCGGGAAACGGGCCTCTAGAGCTTTGCGCGGCTCGCCATAGAGCCATTTACCAAATTGGCACTCATGATCATCGGTTCCAACCTTCACGAGCATTCCCGGAGTGTAGACCCGCAAAAGTGTCTCTTCAATTGCCTGAGACAATTTGTAAAGATCGATCTCCATTCTCTGCAATTCAACTACCGTATCAACCGCAGACATGGCCTCCTCGGCTTTCTGGTGCATAGTATTAAGACCAAGGAACGAAACCAGACCCAAAATCACAAGCAGGGATCCAATAACAGTAAATCCTGAAAAAATCTGCCGACTGAGTTTCAAGCGCATTTTACATCCTCCTCAAAAATTTCAGGTACAGAAATTCAGCTGCAACCGACCCTGAGCCAGCTGAAAAAATTTCCCCGGCCAACCTAATGCTCTGTTTCTTATTTACATAACATACCGATCAGCTGATTTCCAGTTTTTTAAGTTCAAAAAAACACAACCTTATTTACGATACGTCATCCCAAGCGGTCTGATTTCAAGTTGACAAGTGTCGCTGAATCGGTTAAATGGGCCGATGAAATTTCATATTTTGCCCCATATTCGACAGTTAACGTTAAGTGGTAGAAATTGAAGTTTCCGGGTTAAACTAAAGATAGCCATAAACTATTTTCAACCACCTACAAACTCTTAAGGAGAGACAACCATGAAAACACCCCTCTGGCAACCCTCTGCCGAACGTATCAAAAACTCCAATTTGAGTTGTCTTATGGCTCAATTGAAAGAGAAAAAAGGCTTAGAATTTGCATCTTATGACGAACTTCATAAGTGGTCGGTTGATGAACGGGCCGACTTTTGGGAGAGTGTCTGGGAATATGGCGGCATCATCTCCAGCAAAGGTTACGATGAAGTTATGGTTGACGGTGACAAGATGCCGGGAGCTAAATGGTTTACCGGCGCCCGTTTGAACTTTGCCGAAAATCTTTTGCGTTTTCGTGACGAAAAAGAGGCCATGGTCTTTAAAGGCGAAAACCAGGAAGCGATCCGCATCAACTATGCCGACCTCTATAATCAGGTGGCAAAGCTGGCAAAATCCCTGCGTGAAGCCGGAATCAAAAGCGGCGACCGGGTTGCCGGTTTTGTGCCCAATATGATTGAAACCGTAGTCGCCATGCTGGCGGCTACCAGTATTGGAGCTATATGGTCCTCCTGTTCTCCGGATTTCGGGATCAAAGGCGTTCTCGACCGCTTTGGTCAGATTGAACCCCGAATCCTTTTTACCGCCAACGGCTACTCTTACAATGGCAAAGAGTTCAGTTCACTGGAAAAAATTGGCGAAATCCTGGGTTCACTGCCTTCGATTGAAAAAGTCATCGTTATCCCCTACACCGAAGAGCGAACCGATATCAGCGCGATCGACAATGCGGTCCATTTTCAGGATTTCATAAGCCAGGAAGATGGACTCGAAATCGAATTTGAGCAGCTTCCTTTCGACCACCCCCTCTACATAATGTACTCTTCCGGCACCACCGGCACCCCAAAATGTATTGTCCACGGCGCCGGTGGCACCCTGATCCAACATTTAAAGGAGCACATTTTCCATGTCGATCTGAAACGTGAAGACCGGATCTACTATTTTACCACCTGCGGCTGGATGATGTGGAACTGGCTGGTCTCGGCTCTGGCAGTCGGCGCCACCGCCATCCTCTTTGACGGTTCCCCCTTCTACCCCGATGGTGGAGCGACCTTCAAATTGGCTGAAGATGAGAAGATCACGGTTTTTGGGACCAGCGCCAAATTTTTTGCTGCTGTCCAGCAGGCTGGGGTCACCCCAGGCAAGACCTACGACTTAAGCTCAATCAAAACAATCTGCTCAACCGGCTCACCACTTTCAGCCGAAAGTTTCGAGTATGTCTATCGTGAAGTTAAAGAAGATGTCAACCTGGCCTCGATTTCGGGCGGCACCGACATCATCTCCTGCTTCGCCTTGGGCTGCCCGATCCTACCGGTCTATATTGAGGAACTCCAGTGCTGTGGTCTCGGCATGAAGGTTGAAGCCTTCGACGATTTCGGCAAACCGGTCTTTGAAGAGAAGGGCGAGTTGGTCTGCACCGCCGCCTTCCCCTCAATGCCGATCTACTTCTGGAACGATCCCGACAACCAGAAATATCATGATGCCTACTTCGACACCTACAACAATATCTGGTGTCACGGTGACTATGTCATGATCACTGAAACCGGCGGTGTCATCATCTATGGCCGTTCAGATGCAACCTTGAACCCCGGCGGTGTCCGAATTGGAACAGCCGAGATCTACCGTCAGGTTGAAACTATCGCAGGCATTAAAGACAGTGTCGTTATCGGCCAGGAATGGGAAGAGAGTGACGTTCGTGTCGTCCTTTTTGTCGTTCTTGACGATGGCGTTGAATTAACCCCTGAATTTGAGAAACAGATAAAAACTACGATTCGCAAAAGTACAACTCCACGCCACGTCCCGGCCAAAATTATTCCGGTGGCTGATATCCCCTACACGATCAGCGGTAAAAAGGTTGAGCTCGCCGTCAAACGTATGGTTCACAATCTACCAATCACCAACCGTGACGCTTTGGCCAACCCTGAAGCTTTGGAGAACTTCAAGGATATAGAAGCCCTTAAGA
>JANTGZ010000141.1 GCA_024762675.1 Thermodesulfobacteriota bacterium
AAATGCCCTGGAGTCATCCGGGCCAATTGCTTTTGGGGCAGAGAATTACTGATTATCGAATGCATTATTGGGATTCGATTCCTCATTCCGGTGAGGATGGCCTCACCTGGTGGGAGCATAAATTCTACTATCAGGTTGATTTGGAAAGGCCATTTCTCCAGGATAAGGGCCGGATCTACTGGCTCGATATCGGGGCTCAAATGTCTGATCCGGTAGGGGGTGAGTTTCCTTGGTTTTGGGGTTGGGAGACTTCAAAAAATCATTGGAATGACGCTGCTGTCAAGGGTGACGGAGGTTGGTGGAATCCTCTGGGTCTGGTTCAAATTATCGGCTTTGAGGATCTCCCCTTGGGTGTCGAATATAATGTCGGTGACACCTTTATGGCGTCAGGTACCTTATGCTCAGTACAACCATTTCAGTATAGTGGTGGAGGTTGGGCACCAGCCGGCTCCACCCAGGCTGTAAGCGGCAGCTTGCCCAGCGGAAGCGGCCAGAAACTTCAGGTCAACAATGTTAATGTTGCTCTTAATCTGCAATGCCCGGCCCGTGAACTCCATCTTCTGTTCGAAAATTCTGGTGGTAACCTCAATCTCAGGGTCAATGGGGATTTTCGCAACGTAGTGGATTTTCAGCTTCTCGATGGTCTGACGGTGGGCGGTGTCATGGTCTCGGTGACCAGCATTACTCCTGATGTCGGGGTTTTGAAACTTGATGGCTTGATCTCCGATTTTGCGATTGGTGGCCAGGAGCTCTTCATTGATGAGATCGGCGGCCGGGGTGGTTGCGATATGGCCTTTATGCTGATTACCGATGAGCCCCTCGATTACTGTGAAGGTGATTTCTATCGCGACGGCGATGTCGACGGTGCTGATCTCTTTATTCTTTGCCAGGATTACAACCGTAGTGATTGTTACAACAGTGGCGACTGCGAAGGCGATTTCAACTATGACGGAAGGGTGATCCATAACGATCTCGCAGTCTTTGCCGCCGATTACGGTCGCATTGACTGCCCCTGTTATATACCAATACTACCCCGTTAAAGATTAAGTTGCCAACCGGCAGCCGGTGCCTGGTCATCGGCTGCCTTTTTTTTACCAGGGAGGAAGAGGAATGCGGAGAAATTGGAAAACGTCTATAACAATTATTATTTCAGGTTTGGTTTTTTTGTTTATTAGTTATCCGCTTTATGCCGGAGAGCTGCTGAACCCGGTCGAAGACCGGGAGCTTGTTCACAATAATGGTAATGGGACCACGATCATGCGTCCCGACGGACAGTGGTCGCCATTGGTCAAATTTGATGCCGGCGGTAACCAGGAAGAGGGGCAAGTTGTAATGCGCTATGATCTCAGCGCTTGGAACGGCTTGCAGTTTGCAGAAGCTAAGGTCAATTTTTATGTTTGGTTGGCACGAGATTTTGAGACCTTGAGTCTGGATGTCATGTTCTATGAAGGTGATGGCACGGTTAGTATCGCCGATTTTAATCGGGGGACAGACCTTGTCGGAACCTTTAGTTTCTCTATTCCTGCCGGTAGCGAAGAGGAGTATTATGTGGAGCATTGGGTGAGCTTCGATATTACTGAACTACTAAACAACCGGAATCAGGATCACATCTATTTCAATATCAGGCTCTCCGGTGGCTATCCCGATTTTACCGGTAATCTTTTCTATGATGCCTTCGATACTCACCATTGGATTAATATTACCGCGGTCGAAAACCTGCTCTCAGTGAGGCCATATCTTGAATTTACCTCACCTTATGTAAGTGCCGGGCCGGATCGGCGGGTCTATGGTCAGGTCGAGCTTGATGGCAGCCAGTCCTATGATTCAGTGGGCGAGCTGGTTTCCTATGTCTGGAACCTTAAATGTCGGGGTAACAGCGCATACGATCGTACTGCGTCCGGGGTTACCACTACCATATCAAACCTTAAACCCGGTTTTTATGATGGCAGTCTGACGGTGGTTAACGAGTTTGATGATGAGGCGGTCGGAAATTTTGTTCTCTTTTCCGGGATCGGTCCCCGGGGAGACTATGATGGCGACGGCGATGTCGATGGTGTCGATCTGCCGGGATTTGCCGGGGAATTTGGTCAGTAGATGGTTTGTAAGAGGGGATTTTATGAGTGATGAAGGCGGCTCAATAAGTGGCCCGATAAAAGTTCTGATAATATTAGCGATCCTTGTCATTGGGTGGAACCTATACACTGGAGCTACAATACAAGAGATTGGAATTCCAGGTTTGTTTACAGTCAAATTTGGCAAAAACGGACAATCGGTTTTACCTCCAAAAACTCCTGTAGTTGGTGTGAAAAAATACCTGATGGACAATCATGCACACAGGATTATCATCTTAACCCATCTCCAGAACAATAAATACCGAATTGAGGAGCCAAGTAGTCCATGGCCTTGGGAAGGAACCGCAACAATTGATGGAGGAAAACTTATTGGTAATGCCAACTTTAGAAATTCGCTGGCCAGTATGAGAGTGGAAGGTGTTGTCCGGGGAGATGAATCAATAGAGGTTAAATACAAATTTATTACAGGGAGTGATGGAAAACCTTCTGCAGGCAGAGTTGACAATCATGTTTGGTTTCGTTCCAATTAGAGGGCAATGAAGAAAAAAGTCCAACTTTTTTCATGTATTTGCCGGACTTTTTTTTACTTAAATTGTGTAATGTTAGTTTCGTAGATCAATAAACAGAGCCATGCTGATGGGGCTCTGGTAGGTCAATATTTATTTATCACAGATTATAGAGCGGAGAAAAGGTGCTCTAAATTATTCTTTGTAGCCTTGTGCTTTTTACCTGGAAAAAATCAAGGAGGAATTTATGAAAAAGAGTGTATGGCTTGCGGTTATGGCAGTTCTTTTTATAGGCCTGGCAAATCCAGTTTGTGCCGGGATGCAAAGTGCCAATTTTAAAATTCCAACGTCTCATTTTTCCGGCGGCGGCGCTTTTACGGGCTCTGCGAATTTCAAAATGCAATCAAGCGCGGGCCAATCTTCGCCGTTAATGGATGCAGATGACCCACCCTGGTCATCATCATATGACCTCTATCCCGGTTACTGGTATACCTTGAACGCCGGGTTGGCTGACTGCGGTCTGGCGGCTTTTGCTGCGGCCTTCGGGAGTCTCAGCGGTGACGCAAACTACTCGCCGGTCTGTGATTTTGATGAAGATGGTGATGTTGATGGTGAGGATTTCTTTGTTTTGATTATCAATTATTAAAATATTAAGCATATCAGGGGGATGAAGAAATGTTGAAAAAGTTAAGATTTACGGTGGGGCTTGTTTTGATTTTATCGCTTTTTTTAACCTCTTTGGCTTTAGCTGTACCCGGTGAAATCAGCTATCAGGGAAAGGTTACCGATGCCGTCGGCGACCCCATTGATGGCACCTATGATATGAGATTTCGTCTGTTTTCAGCGTTGACCGGTGGTTTTGAACTTTGGAATCCGCCTTCCGGTGAGGTACAGAGTGTCTTGGTCAGCGATGGAATCTACAATGTCAGTCTCGGAGCGGTAGAACCTTTGCTGGAAAAATATTTTTCTAATGACAACCTCTACCTTGAGGTGGCGATTTATAATCCCATCAGCTCTTCCTGGGAAAGACTGGCACCACGCCAGCATCTGACAACTACCGCGTTTGCTTTCAGAGCCGCCGATGCCGATGCCTTAAGCGGGTTTGAATATACTGATTTTGCCACTGACGACCATAATCATGACAGTAGCTATGTTAATGAAGGGCAGACTAACGCAATTACTACTTCGATGATTGTCGATGCGACGATTACCGCCGCCGATTTGGCTGCCAATTCGGTTGGTGCCAGCGAGATTGCTGCTGGTGCCGTTGGTTCGTCCGAAATTGCCAACTATTCGGTTACCGCAACCGATCTTGCCGACGGGGCCGCCCTGAGTGAAATTCTTGATGATGACGGTCCGGGCTCGGGGTTAAACGCTGATTATCTGGATAATTTTAGCAGTGGTTCATTTGTTCAGGCGACTCAGGACTATGGTCGCAGCGGAGTAGCCTCGACACTTTATGAAGGAACTTCTTCGTTGACCAGTAAGTACGTCAATGAAACCGGTGATTCGATGAGTGGATCAACAACCGGCGGGGTTCTCTATGTAGTAAATTCTCATTATGACGGCGAAGCGGTTAAGGGGGTTGCAAGCAGTACGGGGGGAGGTCTTCTCTATCATAATTATGGAGGTTACTTTACTTCTGCCGGCGGGTTTGGCAGGGGGGCCTATGGCGAAGCTACTGGTTCGGCGGGTTTAGGTGTCTATGGTAAGGCCACCGGTGATGACGGTAAGGGCGTTTACGCTTTAAGTGAAAATGGTGATGCTCTCTATGCCGTCACCGACGCCAGTGACGAGCATGCCGGTTATTTTAATACCAATGTCGGTGTCGGTCTGGACGGTGCCGCCCTTTATGCTCGTTCCTTTAATTCTTCGAATCAGGGAATTGCTTTATGGGCTCACAACGACCATGATACCAGCACCGATGCCACCGCAGTTTTCAGCAATGATGGAAGCGGACCTCTGCTCAAGGGATTTGGCAGCAACGGCGGTGAAGATGAATTCCGGTTTAACAATGACGGCACCCTGTTTTTGTATAATGGAGATCATACACTGACTGTCAAGTTGGATCCCAGTGAATCCGGAAGCATTGACGGCAGCCAGATAACTCTTTACGACAGTGACGGAAATTCAACTATCGAAATTGATGGTGATTACAATGGCGATGGTCGGATTACTACTGAAGAGCTTCAAGTTACCGGCGGCAGCGATCTTTCCGAGCAGTTTGATATCTATTCGAGCGGCCGCATCGAACCCGGTATGATCGTCAGCATCGATCCGGAAAACCCTGGTAAATTGCGGGTTTCAGAAGAGGCCTATGATAAGAAAGTGGCCGGCATCGTCAGCGGTGCCGGCGGCATTAAGACCGGTATGATGATGGGGCAGAGAGGCAGCGAAGCCGACGGTGCTCTGCCGGTGGCCCTGACCGGCAGGGTCTATTGTCGGGTTGATACGGCCAACGGTGTTATCACCCCCGGTGATCTTCTGACTTCTTCAGCCCGGCCTGGCTACGCCATGAAAGTTTCCAACTACCAGGCCGCCCAGGGGGCGATTATCGGCAAAGCCATGACCGCTCTGAACAAAGGAGATGGTTTGGTTCTGGTGCTGGTGACTCTGCAATAGTTGCCAATGTTGCTATCGATAAGCTGTGTCTGGATTTTAGATGGAGAACATTATGGTATTGAATATCAGAACAATAATAACTCTACTTTTTGTATCGGTTATGTTGCTGCCTGGGGATCTTCAGGCCGAGCCGGTATTTGCGCCCTGGCATCCGAAACCTTACGATACAACGCTTGGGTCACCGGCTACCACCAAGGTGGAGGTCGTTAAAACGCTGCACCTTGTGGATGTTCCCGATGCACCCTGGTTGCAGATCCATTTTGGGGAGTACAATCTGGGATCACGAAGCTATGTTACTTTGACAGCTCTTGAAGATGGTGCCCAGCAGAGATTGGACAGCTCGACCCTGCCTGAATGGCATAATGCTTCAGCCCTGTTTAACGGCGGGCAAGTTGAGATTGAAGTTCATGCGGCTCCTGGCGAGAAGGATATTTTTATCTCGGTTGACGGGCTGGTGGTTGGTGAACGGTTGGCTGTTGATGTCGGAACAGTGACTGGAGAAACAGACCTTGAAGGCGATCCCGGCATAGAATCTCTTTGCGGTTCTGATAATCGGGTGGCGTCGACAGATTCGCGTGTTGGTCGCATAAGCGGCTGTACGGCCTGGTTGATTTCTAACGGCGCTGTCCTGACTGCAGGCCATTGTGCCGATTATGACCCGGATAGAGACGGCCCCCTGCTTCCGGATGGGATTCTTGATCTTTCAGGGGTCATGGAATTTAATATTCCTTTGTCGGATGCGGACGGGACTCTTAATCGTTCCGACCCTGACGATCAGTATCCAATTGACACCAGTGATGTGACTTGGAATTTTGATGGCTCGGGTCAGGGTCTGGGAAAAGACTGGACCGTATTTGCCCTTAACCCTAATTCAAATACCGGCTTAAGAGCGCATGAAGTTCAGGGCTTTTTTCGACTGACCCGGCAAAGCCCGACTGCCGGCAGTACGATCAGGGTAACCGGCTGTGGTGTTGACGATACTCCGTCGGGAACAACCGGAGGTGATAACGCCCAGAACCGAACCCTGCAGACCAGTACCGGGCCTTACCGGGGAGAGGCTACGGGTGATGCGAGTGTCGATATTTACCATTATTACACGGTTGATACTACTGGCGCTGGTTCAGGCAGTCCTATAATCTGGGAGAGTAATGGTTTTACCTTAGGCATCCATACTAATGGGGGGTGCGAACCTGATGGCAGCAGTTATAATCATGGGACTTCGTTTGAGGTGGATGTTCTAGAACAAGCCGTGCAGGATTTTCCTGGGTCGTCCACGGTTTATGTTGATAGTATTGCAAGCCATCCCTCACCGCTTGAAAATGGTACGGTTTTAAGCCCTTATGATACGGTTGCCGAAGCGGTCACAACGGTTGTTTCCGGTGGTCGCTTGAGCATTGTAGAGGGGAATTATTATGCGGCATCGGGCAACACATTTTTGGCCGGTGAAGACGGAAAATCTTTTCT
>JANTGZ010000142.1 GCA_024762675.1 Thermodesulfobacteriota bacterium
AGAATAATCAATAGATAAAGAACCGGCAGACCCGACCATATCTCCATAAAACGCTGGCCGAAAAGATCAACCTTGCCACCATAATAGCCTTGTACGGCACCGGCGGCAACGCCGACTATGGAACCAAAAAAAGTCAGGCAGAGACCAAAGAGAACCGAAATGCGAAAACCGTATATGAGCCGGGCGACAACATCGCGCCCTTGATCATCGGTGCCAAGCCAGTTGGCGGAACTTGGCGGAGACGGGGCCGGAACCTTAAGTTCATAATTGATCGTATCATAGTGGTAACGAACCGGTGGCCAGACTATCCAGCCATCGTTTTGCTCGATCAGGTCAACAAGATAAGGATCACGATAATCAGCTTCGGTGGCAAATTCGCCGCCGAAGTCGGTCTCCGCATAGGAGATAAGAACCGGACAAAACAACTCCCCTTGCTGAAAAATCAGCAGAGGCCGGTCATTGACAACAAATTCGGCCCCTAAACTGACCCCAAAAAGAGTCAGAAATATCCACAACGACCAGAAGCCGCGTCGATTACTGACAAAACGTTCCCAGCGACGCCGGTTAACCGGATTAAATCTGATTTCAGGTAAAAGTCTCATATACTATTAAAAAACCACGGGATTTTCACAACGCCATTAAAATTCCCGTGCCTCAAAATCGATACGCGGGTCAACCAGCATATAACAGAGATCACTTAATAGATTGGTCAAAAGACCAATCAGGGTGAAGATATAAAGAGTTCCGAACATCACCGGATAGTCACGACCGATAGTCGCCTCAAAACCCAAAAGACCGAGGCCGTCGAGCGAGAAGATAACTTCGATTAAAAGCGATCCAGCAAAAAACATGCTGATGAAAGCGGCCGGAAAACCGGCGATGATAATCAGCATCGCATTACGGAAAACATGACCGTAGAGTACCTGGTTACGGCTTAGGCCCTTGGCTCTGGCTGTAATCACATACTGCTTGCCGACCTCATCAAGAAAAGAGTTCTTGGTCAGCATCGTCAGGGTCGCAAAACCACCGATCACCATAGCCGTAACCGGCAGGGCCAGATGATAAAAATAGTCGAGTATTTTACCACCTAACGTAAGCTCGGCAAAGTTGTTGGAGGTTAGACCGCGCAAAGGAAACCAGTCGAAATAGGTACCGCCGGCAAAAAGAACGACCAGGATAACAGCGAAAAGAAAAACCGGAATGGCATTGCCGACAATCACCAGGGTGCTGCTCCAGACATCGAAACGGCTGCCGTGACGAACCGCCTTGGCAATCCCTAAGGGGATCGAAATAAAATAGATAATCAGCGTGCTCCAGAGACCCAAAGAGATCGAGACCGGTAATTTTTCTATCAAGAGGTCAACGACCTGTTTGTCGCGGTAGAAGCTTTCACCAAAGTCAAAACAGAGATAGTCTAAAACCAACTTAAAGTAACGCTTATAAAGGGGCTGATCAAAGCCATAGAGTTTTTCGATCTCGGCGACAAGCTCAGGATCAAGTCCCTGAGCTCCGCGATAACTGCTGTCGGAGCCCGAGTTCCGTGAAGCACTCCGTTTGAGCTCCGCGTTATCACTGCCGGCTACCCGGACCGTCGCACTCTCGACGGTTGACTCAAGCCGGGCGATCATCTGCTCGACCGGGCCACCGGGAGCAGCCTGGATAATAAAGAAATTGATCGTCAAAATTCCCAGCATTGTGGGAATAATGAGCAAAAGTCGACGCAGGATATAGGAGATCATAATTTTACGCTATTTCACCCACCAGGTCATAAGTCCTAAACCATATTTGGGAACCACCTGAGGCTGGGCAAACTTGTTCCAGTAGGCAATCCGAAAGGTACTGATATGCCAGTGCGGCAGAACATAAAAGCCCCATTGTAAAACTCGGTCTAAAGCCCGAACCCGGGCAACCAGACTCCGCCGGTCGGGGGCAAGAATAATCTTTTCGACCAAAGCATCGACCACCGGATCCTTGATTCCGGCAAGGTTGCGGCTGCCGGGGATATCGGCAACGCTGGAGTGCCAGTAATAGCGTTGTTCGTTACCGGGTGAGTTTGACTGACCAAAACTCCAGACGACCATATCGAAATCAAACTCCCGCACTCGATTAAGGTATTGAGCCGTATCAACGACTCTAACTTTGGTCTCGATGCCAAGACGAGCAAGATTTCTCTTAAAAGGCAGAACAATCCGTTCAAAAGCCGGAGAGGTCAAAAGAATCTCAAAGACAAAAGGCTTCCCCCCCTTTTCGACCAGTTTTTTATCTTTAATCGTCCAGCCGGCGCTCTTTAAAAGGGCTGCCGCATGTCGCAGATTATTACGGATATTACCTCGCCCGTCGGTGGTCGGCAGATGGTAGCTGTCCTCGAAAACCTCAACCGGAAGCTGATCCGCAAAAGGTTTAAGAAGCTCTATCTCAACCGGGCTGGGGGGACCTGTGGCGGCCATTTCGGAGTTGCTGAAGTAGCTGCCACTGCGTTTATATTGATTATAGAAAAGATTCTTGTTGCTCCATTCAAAATCAAAAGCATAGATCAGGGCTTCCCGTACCCGGCGATCGGTAAATTGAGAGCGTCGGGTATTAAAGACAAAGCCCTGTATACCTTGTGGGATCTCGTGAACAAGCTCTTTTTTGACAATGCGCCCATCCGCAAATTGCGGGCCGTTATAGAGAGTGGCCCAGTTTTTTGAAACATTTTCATGGCGGAAATCATACTCCCCCGCCTTGAAGGCTTCAAGGGCGACGGTTGCATCACGATAGTAGTCATAGATCAGTGTGTCGAAGTTATAGCGGCCTTTATTAACCGGCAGCTCCGCCGCCCAATAGTCGGCAACCCTTTCGTAGGTAACCGATTTTCCGGAAACAAAAGAGTTGATCCGATAGGGTCCGCTACCCAAAGGGAGATCGAGACCAGCCTCATTGAAATTTTTATCTTGCCAAAAGTGACGCGGGAGGACGACGAGTTGGCCGACAATCAACGGAAGTTCAGCATTATTGCCATCTTTAAATGTAAATTTAACCCGGTTTTGATCGAGGGCCTCAACCCCTCTAACATCGGCGTAGTACCTTTTATACATGGGCTGCCCCTGCTCTAAAAGCAGGTTAAAAGTGAAAACCACATCTTCAGCGGTAACCGGCTGGCCATCATGGAAACGGGCCTTGGGATTGAGATGAAAGATAACAAAGGTTCGGTCGGTTGCCAGTTCAACTCTCTCGGCAATCAGTCCGTACTGGCTGAAAGGCTCATCTTCGGCCGACGCCATCAGGGTATCGTAGATCATGCCGACACCGGCAGCAGACACCCCTTTTAAGATAAAATCATTAAAGGTATCGAAAGTACCAATCGCGGCCTGCCGCAGAGTGCCCCCTTTCGGGGCCTCCGGATTAACGTAGTCGAAATTGCTGAATCCAACCGGATATTTCAACTCGCCATGGAGGGAGAGACCGTGACTCAAGGTAGTCTCAACTGCAGACAGGTACGAAGGAATAAAAAGAGAGAAAAGGAGGGCGAAAAAGAGCTTTGGCAGTAGACTGTACCGATTTAAAATCATTCAAAACCTCAAAACAGGCAAAAGAAATTTTATGATACCAAGTATTTTCCAAATGGGAAATTAACACAGCCGCCTTAAGCTGTCCAGAAGACATTGCAGACTACCCTTGACATTATCTTAAATTTAACGATATTCTCAAAAAAAACATCTACCATCAGGTAACTGTGCCAAGGTAAACAACATATTGAAAAACCCTGAAAAAAACTGGCAGGTCTATATTCTTCGTTGCCGAGATGACACTCTCTACACCGGCATAACTAACGACCTCAAAAAACGCCTGCAAACCCACAATGAAAAACGCGGCGCTCGTTACACCCGCTCACGCCTGCCGGTGACTCTGGTCTATCGGGAAGAGGCCTTATCCCGCAGTCTGGCAAGCCGCCGCGAAGCAGCCATAAAAAAGCTACCACGCAGTAAAAAACTTAAACTCATCACGGAAAGTGAAATCGTTTATTGAGAAAACTTCTATTAATTGCCACTAAAAAAGAAGCCTGACAAGATATTTTCGGGTTTTTATTTGCTATTGATTATTACGATATTTTTCCCCAAATAGGGGTTGACTGAAATTCAGCAAACAGAGTATGGATTAGCGATGCTTACGTAAGGTTAGGTTTGCTGTCTGACCGTATGGTTGAGATTGCCAGAGGTAATTGCAAATAGGAAGGTATGCCTGATTAAATGCAACAATTCCCGCTTTAATGGTGATGGGGGCAGAATGAAACTATTGTTTATATCGCATCTTGAAGGAGATTGCTTTGTATCGAATATACCGGAAATTGAGGTGAAAGCAGTTGTTGATAAAAGAGGTCTGGATGAAATTTTCACAGATAAGGCGTTGGCTGTGGCAGGTTATGATATTCTCCTTATTCATCCTGAGTTACCGACTGATCCCGGTTGGCGGGCGGCCCCGGTTCCGGCCTTGATCTTTAGCGACTTTTACAGGAAACCTGCGACGCAAGATAAGGTTGCCCATATTCCTAGGAACATAGTTGAGAAAAAATGGCGTTTTATCATCGAAGAGTTTGCCTGCTGTCGTTCATTTACCCAAGTTTTGCAGAAATGTGTTCTAAAATCATTAGACCAATTATTCGTCTAAGTGGCTGTAGAGGCCGGAAGTTGTTTTCAAAAATAGAAGATTGCTTCAATGCATTCCAATCTATATTTTCCATTGCCTTTGCAAGCTTATGGTCTTTCAAAAATGGAAAATGACCAAGAGGAACACCTTTTTGTTTATCTTCACTCATTATAGTTCACCCGAATATTTTTTTAAACAGCACCAATGGTCTACAAAATCGCATATGCCCTCGCTAATGTAAAGACTATTATGTGAATGGAGACCAGGCTTTTTTTCATTGGGCCCATATTTACGATATACGCTTGTATCAGCCGATTTGAATTACTCTAAATTCTGGTAGAACTAAACAGTTCTTGACATTTTGTATCCAAAAGGATACATTCTTAAGTATGGAATACGGATTACGTAGCACCCAAAATTTCGATAAATGGCTTGCTGGAATTAAAGATAGGCCAGCTCGAAACAGGATTCTCAGGCGTATAGACAGTATGCGGATTGGTTTTTTCGGTGATCATAAGCTGATATCCGAAGGGCTATATGAACTTCGATTATTTTTTGGCCCAGGTTACAGAGTTTACTATAGTGTCCAACATAAAGAAATCATATTGCTGCTGCTTGGTGGAGATAAGTCATCTCAAAAAAGAGACATTCCCCAGGCCAAAGAACTTTTAGGCTCACTGGAGAAGAATGATGGCGATTAAGACAAAATCTTTCGATGTTGCGGAACATCTGGAAACACCTGAAGACATTAAATTATTTCTACAGGATGCCGCTGAAGGAACACCTGAAGAGTTTATCCATGCTCTGAATACTGCGGCCCGAGCCGTCGGCATGACGGAAGTGGCCCATAAAGCTGGTGTTACCAGAGCGAGCCTTTACAAATCTCTTTCCGAAACCGGCCATCCTAGATTTGAAACCATCTACAAGATAACCAAAGCTTTGGGATGCAAATTGGCCGTAGCCTGACCTGCAAATGCCAACTCATAATTTTATATCAGTGATAGCGAGCAGGGTTTCCCCTGCTCGCGAGTAAGTTATCCATATAAATTTTCAACCCACCTTATTGCTTCAGATTCGTTCACCTTCCCCAAATATCTTTGCGTCGTCGAGAGATCAGAATGGCGCAAAATTAT
The DNA here is from genome assembly GCA_024762675.1 of Thermodesulfobacteriota bacterium. Taxonomy (GTDB): domain Bacteria; phylum Desulfobacterota; class Anaeroferrophillalia; order Anaeroferrophillales; family Tharpellaceae; genus Tharpella. The sequence goes on from JANTGZ010000142.1 coordinate 5,760, forward strand.
TTTGCTGACAATTTCAATTGGCGTCCCTGACCGTGAAGCGTAGGTTGCCGCATGCCGCCTGAGATCATGGGGACGCAATTTGATGCCAACCATGTCACCAGCCTTTTTCACAATTGTCCAGGCTGCAACATAAGAAATGGGGAAGATTCGATCTGACAATTTAAGTCCTTGGGTTTCAACATAACCTTTCAGCCGCTGTAATAACTTTCTTGGGATATAAACAACTTCCTGCGCACGTCCACTTTTGGGATTCTGAATTATCAGCTTGCGATCATCAATGTCATTAGGAGTAAGTTTTAGCACTTCTCCAATTCTCATCCCACCCCTTGCCATTAGCTCCAACATAACTCGGTTTCTGACCTTTGTTGTTCTGAAAATTATTTCATCAATAGTGTCCTTATCGACAATTTTCCATTGGATGCATGGCGGCCTGCGAAAGATTTTTTTGACGACGGGAGCCGAACAATGGTTGGTTAAGTCCGGCAGCACGGTGTTTATCGTGAAATTGTAAAACGAGGAGAGGGCCGAATAGCGGTTGCGTTTGGTCGTCTGTTTGTTGCCACTGGTTAACTTAATCAGGAAATCGAGAACCTGATCTTGCGAAATATCTTCAAGTTTCTTTCCAGAAAAGGTGGAATAAAATTTTAACAACACAAATTCATAGGTTTTGACGGTATTTTTTTTTGGAGTTTGATTTGTGATACCAAAGATGATTTTCTACAGCTTTAGACACGTCCATGATTTTCTCCTTTACATCCATGTGGTTTTCAGATACTAAATTCTTCCTAGATAATTATACCAGATGATTTCTAATGGCAAAGGTGAAAGTATGCGAAGCATGTTACGCATATTTACGATGAAGGTTTTGTTTGCAGCTTAGCC
>JANTGZ010000143.1 GCA_024762675.1 Thermodesulfobacteriota bacterium
GGGTTTTTCCATCAGCCTGGCGGCTGCTGGAAAAGAGGCCTTAGATTCAGTGCGCGCACAAAATATAGACCTGGCTCTACTCGACCATCGCTTACCCGATATCAACGGCGACGAACTCCTGATCGCCTTGAAAGAGATCAATCCACTCCTCAGAGTAATTATGATCACGGCCTATGGAGCGGTTGAAACTGCGGTCAATGTCATGCGCTCAGGAGCTGATGATTTTTTTGAAAAACCGGTCGATCTAAGCCACCTCCTTGAACGTATCAGAACTCTTGAACAGGAGATCATGGTCAATATCGACGCCGATGAGGTGGATAATACACTGGCCTTAGAGAGTGAACTGCCATTAAAAATGGTTGGCAAAAGCATGGCCATGCGAGAACTCTTATCGATTGTAAGAAGAGCGGCACCAACCCCGTGGACAGTATTGATTAGAGGTGAAACCGGAACCGGCAAAGAGCTTATTGCCCGCCTGCTACATCTTATGAGCCCTCGCCGCGAACACCCATTTGTCGCCGTCAATTGCGCGGCAATGCCGGAAAATCTGGTTGAATCAGAACTTTTTGGTCATGAAAAAGGTGCCTTTACCGGGGCTGCGGGCCTGCGCCGCGGCCACTTTGAGATTGCCGGCGGCGGCACCCTGATGCTTGATGAGGTCGGTGAACTTCCGCTCGGCACCCAGGCCAAACTTTTACGCGCTTTGCAGGAGAAAAAAATTACCCGAGTCGGTGGTGAGAAGGAGATTGAAGTTGACATTCGGCTCTTGGCCGCCACCAACCGTGATTTGAGTAAAATGGTAAATGCCGGGACTTTTCGTGAAGACCTCTTCTACCGCCTCAAGGTAATCGAAGTCGAAATCCCACCTTTACGCAACCGGCGTGAGGACATCCCCGACCTGGTCAATGCGTTGCTTGAACGTCATGGATTGTCCGGGGTCAAGTTTGCCAGCGATGCCATCAACACTTTGGCCCGTTATCATTTTCCCGGCAATATAAGAGAGCTTGAACATATCGTCCAGAGAGCTTCTACCCTGGCCCGCAGCCCCCAGATCAGAGCTTCTGATCTCCCCGGAGAAGTCCGCTATCCGGAGAAAAACGATGACGGTTCCTTAGAAGAGCGCCTTGTGACATTGGAACGCCGCATCCTTCTGGAAGCTCTGGAAAAACATGACTGGGTTCAGACCCGAGCCGCCGACACATTAGGCTTAAGCGAGAGGGTCTTACGTTACAAAATCAACAAACACAAACTCCGCAAACCTTGATGGCGTCGCCTACTTGAGCAGCAGCTTATAAAGTTCAGATGGTTGACGATTATGAGCTTGGGCCAATTCCATAAACTTTTGCCGACCATCGCTCTCGATACCGACTTCTTTTAGTCTCCGCAAAAGACGAGGCAAAGGAATTTTATAAACCTCAGAGATCTCACTATCTTAGCAATCCCCTTAAAGTACCGGCAACCCAGAACCCTCCTTAATGGCCCTGCACAACCTGAAATAATCAATATTTGAATATTATACTTGACTATCTTACTATGAATAGATATATTTATCTATATAATTTTCTTCATGTACAGTCTCTGGACAATGCTTGAGTTACAAAGCAACCTCACTAACAATCTTTACAGGAAAAACTGATGCCTTCCTCCTATTTTCACCCTGCAAAAATTAACAAGTTGACGATTCTTTTCTTTCTCTTTGGTTTTCTTCTACTATCCAACAGCAACAGCATCTGGGCCGGCGAGAATTCACCAAAATCGATCTCCGGACCCGAGCTGATGCGCCTGATCGATAGTGATAAAGCGCCGATGATCATTGACGTCCGTTCAAAAAGAGAGTATAAGAGCGGCCATATTGCGGGCGCCATCCATATTCCCTTTCGCAGCAACTTCGCCAAGATAGAGGAGATCATGGCAGACCCTGAGCGCTTGATTGTCGTTTACTGTGCCTATGGCCCCCGCGCCGCTGTGGCCCGGCGTAAAATGCGTAAAATCGGCCTTAAAAATGTCATCCCCCTGACCGGTCACATCTCAAAATGGAAGAAAAATAAACTGCCCCTGATAAAATAGGCACACACTGACCCGACCCAACCGAAAGCAAACAGGTATTTTGCTTTTTGAAGAAAATCTGCTTTTCAGGTACCCGATGTCACAAAAAATAGTTGCCGATCTCCATAATCACAGTACCGCATCAGACGGTGAACTATCACCGGCGCAAGTAATCACGCAAGCGGCTGAAAAAGGCCTTAAAGCTGTATCTTTGACCGACCATGATACCCTGGCAGGCTTAGATGAATCGTTGGAAGCGGCTTTAAAGTTAGACATTATAGTTATTCCCGGAGTAGAGCTGACCTTGAGAATTTGCCGCCCCTCTTTTGTCGGCTCGCTCCATCTGCTTCTCTATTTCCAACCTGCAACACTCAAAGACAAAGAGTTCCTTAAAACCATTGAAGATATCTTTGCCGCCGGCCGGGGTCCAGCTCTGGTTCGGGACCGAGTTGCAGCCATCAATAAATTTTTCGGGCCAAACTCCACTACTCCTCTTCTCAAAAGACCTTTAACAGAGACCGAGATCGAAGCTTGCGCCGACAATATCACGCGTCGCCACTTTGCCAAAGTCTTAAGCGAAAACCATCATCTGGAGAGTCAGCAAGTCGATGATATCATAGCCAACCGCAGCCCGGCCTACCTGCCCTCAGGGGTTGATCCGGACCGGGTAGTGCCTTTGCGAAAAAACTTCCCCCTACTCGCCTTTCTCGCACACCCGGCGGCCGGCTCTTTCCCGCCACCTTCGCACTACCGAGAGGTTCTGCCGCCCTGGCCAATAGTTGCAGGACTCTTGGAAGAGTTTATGGCGCCGGAAGCGATTGCAATAGATGGTCTGGAAGTTGAGTATCCCGGACATCGGGAAACGGAGAAGAGGATACTGCGTGAACTGGCCGCGACCAACAAGCTACTGATCTGCGGAGGATCAGACGGTCACGACCTTAAAGAACGACCCTATGGGGTGGCGGGCATAAACCGTGATGATTTTTCCCGGTTTTTGACAAGCTATGAAACTTTAGCATAACTTTAGCTCTAATCTACCCCTGTTTAGAAACCGATCATCCGACCCACCTGATAAACCCCGGTAGAGAGAATAAAAGCAAAAGTGGTACTGTAGGCAATAGAAAAAAAAGCCCATTTCCAGGATCCCGCTTCACGAGCAATACAGACGACCGTCACAAAACAGGGAGCGTAAAAAGCCATAAAAAGCAAGGCACTCAAGGCCACCAGCGGACTCCAGGCCGCATCACGAGCCAAACGCTGACCTAGCGAACCAACCTCTTCAGGATCGGCCTCCCCCATCGAATAAGCGATCCCTAAAGTCGAAACCACAACCTCCTTGGCAGCAAAACCACCCAGTAAAGCGATATTAGTCCGCCACTCGAAACCGCTTAACCAAGTCACATTCTCCATTGCCACACCAATCCGGCCGGCGATAGAGTTACGCAAAGCAGCTGCCCCTTGACGGTTACCGACTTCCTTAAGAAGCTTCTCCCCGGTTTCACTGCCGGCATCATAAAGTTCAGTGATACCAGCTCTCTCTTCAGCAAAAACGGCCTCTTTTTCCGGACTCAAGCCGGGATAGGTCATCATCGCCCAGAGCAGAATTGAGATCGCCAGAATCACAGTCCCGGCTTTTTTGATATATTGCCAGGTTCTCTCCCATGTATGAATCATCAAGCCTTTAAAAGTGGGAAAACGATAGGGCGGCAACTCCATAACAAAAGGGGTCGGAGCCCCGCGCAGAACCGTCAGGCGTAGTAGTTTGGCGGCGACCAGGGCAACCACCCAGCTTAAAAGAGTAAACCCAAACATATAAAGTGCCTGATGTTCGGCAAAAAAAGCACCAATCAAGAGGGCCATGATCGGCAGTTTGGCACCGCAATTCATAAAAGGAACAGTCAACAAGGTGGCCATGCGCTCTCTGGGTGAGCGCAAGGTTCTCGTCGCCATGACCCCGGGCACGGCACAACCGCCGGCTATTCCACCAGAGACTATAAAAGCCATTACTGAACTACCGTGAAGGCCGAAAACCCGGAAAATCCGGTCCATCATGAAAGCTACCCGGGCCAGATATCCGGAATCTTCGAGAACTGCAATACAAAGAAACATCAGCATAATCAAAGGCACAAAACCTAAAACTCCGCCGACTCCGTCGATGACTCCGGAGATCAACATCGACTTTAACGGCCCATCGCCAAGGCCGGAATCAACCAGACCGGCAAGCCAACCAAATACCGCCTCAACCCCGGAAACCGGCAGGGCACTGAGACTGAAAGTAATCTGATAGATCGAGAAAAGAACAGCCAGCATGATCAGAGGCCCGGCAAAACGATTGGTCAACACCTTGTCGATACGATCCGATGTATAGAGCCGATTCTCATCATAGCGATGAGTAATAATCCCTCTCTTCAAAATTCCTTTGATGAAACCATAGCGATGATCGGCAATCACCGCTTCCGGGTAAGTCTCAAAGGTCTTCATAAGATGTTCGGCCACCATCTCAGCCTCATGCTGCAGGCGAATACCAAGTTCAGGTGAGACCTCATTGACCTCTTTGAGTAGGGCTTCATCATTTTCAACCATCTTGACCGCAATCCAGCGTGACGGATATTTACCTTTAAGCAGGGAGTTATCACGAATCAGGCCGGTCATGGTTAAAAGAGTCTGGTCGATATCCTCGCCATAAGAGATTTTAACCTTGACCGGGTCCGGCGGTTGCAGGCAACCTTCCGCCATATCTTTAGCGGCGGCCATCAACTCATCAAGCCCACGGCTGCTGCGGGCAACAATCGGCAAAACCGGCACCCCGAGAAAGGCTGAAAGCTTTTCGACATCGATCTCCATTCCGCGATCCTTGGCGACATCCATCATATTCAAGGCCACAACCAAAGGGATTTTAAGCTCCAACAGCTGGCAGGTCAAATAGAGATTACGCTCAAGATTGGCGGCGTCAATAATGTTAATAACAACGGCCGGTTTCTCGTTGGCAAGAAATTCACGAGCGACGACCTCCTCTTCGGAATAAGCAGTCAGCGAATATGTACCCGGCAGATCAACCACAAGCGCATTAAAGTCGCCGCTTTGATATTCACCCTCTTTTCTCTCGACCGTAACTCCAGGATAGTTCCCAACATGTTGACGGGCCCCGGTCAGGGCGTTAAAGAGGGTGGTTTTTCCGGCATTTGGGTTCCCTGCTAAAGCCAGAGTTATCTTTTCCATCAATTAATATTCCTCAAATTTTATCTTCATCTTCAACTTCGACCTCAATGTAGTCAGCCTCATTGTTACGCAGGGTCAAGGTGTTTCCGCGGATCCTTAACGCCACTGGATCATTCAGAGGAGCCCGCCCCTGCACCGTTATCTCGGTACCGGTCACCAGCCCCATATCACGAATCCGGCGCCCGAGATCTCCAGCCACTTTGATCGCTGTAATCGTACCCCGCTGATTTCTGACCATCCGGCGCAGGGATATTGTTTTCATTTTTTAATCCTCCAACTCTCTCGGGTTCTCCGCTTTGGCGCAAGTTTCAGCTGAAAGCGGACATTTTTGACAAGAAGTGCAATCTCCCAATTTTTCACCCGAGCTTTTATGGGTAATAATTTTCAGAGATTGCCAGCGCCGCCCTATATAATAGAGAAGAGCAAAAACCACCAGCCCCAAAATGAGCCACACAACAATTTCCTGCCAGACCAGCTGTAGAGCTTGTGACATGACATCCTCCTATCTCATAGAAAATCACGGTCTTGGCTTACAATATTTCAATAGCTTGCGCTATGATAGTTAGTTCAATCTAACTACAAATAGAAAAAAAATCCTCTTGCGGGTTCGCATGACCACAAAAGGAAGAGTTTTATTAACTATCAGATAGTTTTAATAATTTAAGCAGCGCTGACAAGAATATTTTCAGCGGCTCCGTCACCCAGACTCACGGTTGAACCGTTGAGCCTGACCAGACAACGAGATTGATCAGCCGCACAGACCAGTTCAACTTCCTGACCCGGAAAGATTCCCAAGGATGCCATTCGCGCACAGGTTCCACGCCCACCACCTATCCGGCAGACCTTGAGACGGCGCCCGCAACCGGCCTGGGCCAGCGGTTGTTCACCGTCAAAATGCTTCCGTCGACGACAGCCGGAACCATTGCCGGCACCTTCACCGGCAACTCGTCGACATTGACGATTCCTGAATCCTTCTCTGGGCATTTTCGACCCCAAGTTCAATAAGAAAACCACTCGAGTTACAGTTGACTACTGAGGTTAGTCTTAGCAAACTTTTTCCACCATGTCAATAAAATTGTCTACAATTATCTATTGACTAAAGCAGCATACAATGTCAATCTATATAAATATTATATATTTACTATTATTATCTGGCAAGTATGTCTCTTCGACACTCC
>JANTGZ010000144.1 GCA_024762675.1 Thermodesulfobacteriota bacterium
AGCGACCGACTTCAGGTCCTGGATATTGCCGAGATCGTCGCCGACCGGTTAACTACATAACTTTCAAGGAAGACCATGAATTGTATAGTTTGTCTCAAACAAACACCTGACAGCGAAGCTAAAATAGTACTCGATGATATTGGACAGATTGATTTCACCGACATCCGCTACGCCATGAATCCGTATGATGAACACGCCCTGGAAGAGGCTTTGCAAATAAAGGAGAAGCATGGCGGCAAGGTCACCGTACTCACCCTTTTGGCGAGCCAAGAAAACACCGATTTTCTCACTCAGGCTCTGGCCATGGGGGCGGACGAAGCTATTGCTATTTGCGACTCTCTCCTGGGCAACATCGATCAAAAAACAATGGCCAAAGTAGCGGCATCCCTTTTAAAAAAGATGGATTTCGACTTGATCTTTTGCGGCAAGGAGGCCATTGATGACGGCTTCGCCATCTTTCCCAGCTCCCTGGCAGAATTATTGGATATTGCCCAAATCAATGTGGTCAGTAATCTGGAGACAGAAGAGAACAAGGTGCTTGCAACCAGAGATATCGATGGCGGCACGGAAATGGTCGCCGCCCTCTTTCCCGTTCTTATTTCCGCCCAGAAGGGCCTCAATGAGGTTCGCTATCCTCCCTTAAGCCGTATTATGCGCGCCAAAAGAATTAAAGTGAAATATTTTACCGTTGAAGATCTGGGCTTGTCTGCAAAAGATATTCAACCACTCGTAGAACTCAAAAAAATAGAGCTCCCAGCCCCCAGAAAAGCCGGGGTTAAACTCCAGGGAAGCGAGGAGGAAATAGTTTTTCAATTGGCTGCAGCCATCAAAAAAATTATTTAGACCCGCCTAGAGTCTAGGAGGCCATAAAAAAGTTTCGACACCAAAATATTTGTGGTGTCGAAACTTTTTTTGCGTTCTGGGACCGCCAAATGGTTACCAGGATTGATACTTGACTGTTTAACTAAATTTATATATATTGATAATGACTTTATATATGCTAAAGACAGGTTGAGCTGTTTATTTAAATTTGGGAAATTATGGGTAGATTAAAGATAAGAATTGAGCAGGGGTTTGAGGATTTTACCGCCCTGATTTTCAGGTTCAGGTGGCCGGTGGTGTTGCTGATGCTGCTTCTGGCTTTTGGTGCCCTGCGCCAACTTCCCAACCTCACTATTGACATGTCGGACGAAGGTTTTCTTCATCCACAGGACGAGATCCTGCTCTCCTATAATGAATTTCGCGATCAATTCGGCCGTGACGATCTCATCGTTATGGCGATTGAAAGCGATCAGGTTTTCAGTCAGCCTTTTTTAAAGAAACTAAAAAAATTACATGCTCTCCTGGAAGAAAAAGTTCCCCATCTTAATGATATCACCTCCCTGGTTAATGCCCGTAACACCAGAGGAGTTAAGGACGGTATCGTTGTTGAGGATCTTCTCGAAAAATGGCCTCAGGATGAAGCTGCCCTGACTGCTCTCAAAAAGCGGGTTTTGGCCAACCCTCTCTATCGCGACCGTCTGATCTCAGCCGACGGTCGCTTTACCACCCTGGTTATCGAAGCTGACGCTTACGCCGCACCACCAATCAATGAGGCTGAACTCCTGGCCGGTTTTGACGATCTTGAAGAAAACTTGAGCCCTGATCCAGCGGAGCCTGAAGGCGGTCAAAACCAACCTCGATACCTGAATGATAAAGAGCGCGGCAAGATTGTCATGACGGTTAAAAAAATAGCCGCCCAGTTTCAGGCCGATAATTTTCAAATCAACCTGGCCGGAAGTCCGGTGGTTACCCATACGGTCAAAAAGACCATGCGTACAGACATGATGCTCTTTATTCGGCTGGCCGTACTGGTGATCGCCATCAGCCTCTTTTTTATGTTTCGACGCCTCTCAGCGGTCGCCTACCCACTCTTTGTCGTCGGCCTGGCCCTGATTTCAACCCTGGCCTTGATGGCTTTGCTGGGCGTCGCCATCAAGTTACCAACGATGATCCTGCCCTCCTTTATTCTTGCCGTAGGGGTCGGGGACAGCGTTCATGTACTGGCCATTTTTTTCCAAAACCTGAAAAAGAGCGGTGACAAACAACAGGCCCTGGTCAAAGCCATGGGGCACTCGGGACTGGCCATTGTCATGACCAGCCTGACCACTGCGGCCGGTCTCGCCTCTTTTTTTCGGGCCGAGATCGCCCCGGTCGCCGACCTCGGGCTCTTTGCCGCCTTCGGTGTCCTGCTCGCCTTAATCTACAGCATCGTCTTTCTCCCGGCCCTGCTCGCCGTAACCCCGCTCAAGAGCAGGCAGAACCTGGGAAAAATCAACGAGAACAATTCTGACGACGGGGTCATGACCCGTTTTTTTGACTGGATTACCGACTTTTCCACGCAACAGAGCAAGGCGATAATTGCGGCAAGCATCATTATCATGATAATCTCTTTTGGGGGTATCAGCCGGCTCAGCTTTTCCCATGATATTCTCTCCTGGCTGCCCGATACGATGCCGGTAAAAAATGCCACCGCCAGCATCGACCACAACCTGAACGGCTCGGTCACGCTGGAGTTGGTGCTTGACACAGGCCATGAGAATGGACTTTATGAGCCTGAGATGCTTAACAAAATCGATCGCTTTTCTCGTGAACTGGCCAGTGCAGAGAGCTCAACGGTTCGCGTCGGCAAGGTTATGTCGGTGGTCGATATCCTCAAGGAGATTCACCAGGCCTTAAACGAAAACCGACCGGAATACTACAAAATCCCACAAAACCCCAGATTGATCCCCCAGGAATTCCTGCTTTTTGAAAATTCCGGCTCAGACGACCTTGAGGATGTCGTAGACTCGCGCTTTCAACTGGCTCGGATAACCATAAAAGTACCCTGGCAGGATGCTATGCACTATGTCCCCTTTATCGAAAAGATCGAAAAAAAGGGGCGGGAGATATTCGACCCTGAAGTCAGCATCACAAGTACCGGAATCATGGCACTTTTCGGGCGCATCCTTTACGCCGCCATACATTCGGCCGCACAAAGCTATTTGATCGCCTTTATCATAATCACCCTGATGATGGTTTTTCTGGTCGGCAGCTTGCGCTTAGGAACCCTCTGCATGCTGCCCAACCTGGCACCGATCATTATAACCCTGGGTTTCATGGGTTGGGCCGGGCTCGAATTCAACATGTTTACAATGCTTATCGGCTCTATTGCAATTGGTCTGGCCGTCGATGACACAGTCCATTTTGTCTATAATTTCCGACGTTATTTTATCCAGGCAGAGGAGCCTGTGACAGCTGTACGCCAGACCCTGCAGACTACCGGCCGGGCTATGCTGACAACAACAGTGGTTCTGACCTTAGGCTTTTTCATTTTCATGTTTGCATCGATGGAGAATCTTTTTAATTTCGGCCTCTTGACCGGAATCACCCTGATATTGGCGCTGGTGGCTGACTTCTTTCTCGCCCCGGCCCTGATGACGGTTCTGGCCCAGAGCCGGGCCGGACGCACAGCGATCTCGGCGCGTTAGATATTGTAATTACTCAGCGTAATATTTTTTCACCACAGAGAACACTGAGTTCACAGAGAAAAGCTTAATTTTGTTGACCTCTGTGTTCTCTGTGCTCTCTAGTGAGCGTAGCGAACGGGTGGTTTAAATATTTTTTGTACCTGGCTGAATAGTTACAAAGCGGGCAACAATTCACAAAATATGAGGTAGCGAACCATGAATAAAGGTAAAAATAAAACCCAACGTTTAGCCATCCGCCAAACAGTTCTGGCCCTGATTCTCTTTGCAGTTTTCTTTGCTCTATCCCTCCCTGCAGCTGAGGCCAAGGCCGGAAGTGCTCGCGAAATCATGGAGCTGGTCGATGCCCGGGACGACGGCGACAACAGCTCTTTTAATACCGAAATGATCCTGATCGACAAAAATTTCCACCAACGCCAAAGGCAGATCAAAGCCTTCATGAAGGATCAGGGCAAAGATACCTGGCGCATCCAGTTCTTTCTTGAACCGGCCGATGTCCAAGATACCGCTTTTCTCACCTACGACTACTACAGCGGGGAGCAGGATGACGACCAGTGGCTCTACCTGCCCGAGCTCCATAAAACCAAAAGAATCGCGTCATCCGACAAATCCTCATCTTTTATGGGCTCCGATTTCTCTTATGCCGACATGACCCGCCGGGTACTTGACGAATGGAACTATAAAATCTTAAAAGAGGCCAAGGTCGGCGAACACCCGGTCTGGCTGATCGAAGCGGTACCGGCATCAAAAATCGTCGAGAAACGCTACGGCTATACCAAATCGGTAATTTTCATCCGCCAGGATATCTTTTTCCCGATCCGGGCTATCCACTGGGTTAAGGATGGCAATCGTCTCAAATATATGGAGGTCAAGCAACTGGAACTGATTGATAATATCTGGGTGGCAACCGAAACCCATATGAAAACCACGAAGAATAAAAAGACCCTGCACCGCACCATCCTGCGCTTAAGCGAGATCAAATTCAACCAGCCAATCAAGGAAAACCTCTTTACTATACGCCGCCTGGAGAAAGGCATGTAATGATCCGGCGACATTTTAGACTCTATCTCTTGGTTTTGTTTATGCTTGGCACTCCGGCTCTGGCCCTAAGCCAGGAACCGAGCCTTGATGAGGTGATTGGCGGCTTTCAGGAGCCCGGGGATGAGATTAAGGCAGACCCAAATCTTGATGACGTTCTGCTGGGGTTTGGCGAAGTTGAAGAGAGCGGCGGGATTATTTCTAAAAAAAAACAGGTTGCAAAAGAAGCTGGCCTGCTGCCAGACTGGCTTGATTTATCAGGCAGCCTCGGCCTGGCCCTCTCCTTTAACTTTGCCCATCACGCCCCGAACCCGGGCGCAACTGATTTCCGTAAACTGTCACGACTAAAATCGACTCTCGATCTGGACCTCGACATAAAACTGCCGGATAACTGGCAGGCTCGAATCGGGGGCCAGGCCTTTTACGATGCCATCTACTCGCTGCGGGGACGAGATAACTACAGCTACAAACTTCTTAACGACTATGAGGATGAGGTTGAATTAAGTGAAGTCTACCTGCAGGGCGCAGTCTGCGATAATCTCGACTTAAAGATCGGCCGCCAGGTGGTCGTCTGGGGGAAATCTGACAATATCCGCATTACAGATGTATTAAACCCGCTCGATAACCGGGAGCCAGGCCTGGTCGATATCGAAGATCTGCGACTGCCGGTAACCATGACCCGACTCGATTACTATTTTGGCAAGTGGAATCTCAGCGGCCTGCTTCTCCATGAAGTCAGATTTAACAAAGACCCGGTTTTCGGCAGTGATTTTTTTCCCGGCAGCAGACCCCTGCCCAGGGAGGAAAAACCCTCCTCCAACTGGAATAACCAAGAGTGCGCCCTGGCGCTCAACGGTATTTTCAGCGGTTGGGATCTATCTTTCTACGGAGCCTGGCTCTGGGATGACCGAGCCTATATCGATGAGACCGCGGTTAACCCGAGATTGTGTCACAGCCGCATCCTGATGCTCGGCACGGCCCTTAATATCGCCTACGGTAACTGGTTGATAAAGAGTGAGGCGGCCTATCTCGACGGTTTAACCTACTCCAGTGCCATAGATAGAAAAAACCGCCTCGATATTCTTATAGGCCTTGAATATACAGGTTTTAACGAAACCGTCATCTCCTTTGAAATCGCCAATCGCCATATCTTTGCTTTCGAAAAAGCTCTGGAGCAGGCTCCGTTTTACATTGAGGAGGATGATTTTCAATCGGTTTTTCGCCTGACCCGTGACTTCCAGCACGACACCCTGCAACTCACCCTGCTCCTCTCCGCCTTCGGCCTGACCGGTGACGGCGGCTCCATGCAACGTTTAACCCTGGCCTACGACATCTCCGACGACTTCAAACTTACCGGCGGCCTTATCACCTACCAGAACGGCGACCGGGCCCTGTTTCGCAGTATCGGCGACAACGATCGCCTTTTCGGCGAATTGTGCTACTCTTTCTAAAACCACTCCTGCTAATCAAAAAAAACGAAGAGACTCCGGCAGATGACAATAAAGTTAGAGGTCTCGTCTGATTCGGCAGCCAATCGCTTTAAGGTTGGGTGTACCGTACTCCTTACCGAGAGTCTCAGTCGAAGTCAGCATATTGAAGTTTGATTTCTGCCATTCAAATTGGGTTTCCGGCGCTCCTTCGGGAAACCACCAGCCGTGCGCGGCACTGAGCACGCGCCGGTCAAGAGAATTGTTGAGTTTTGCAAACTGCTTAATCTGTCCCTGTTTCGTCTCGATGACCACCGCATCACCATCGGCAATCCCATATTGTGCTGCGGTGTCCGGATGAATCTCGACAAGAGGCTGAGGCCTCATTTTTCTAAGCTTCTCAATCCACCGATATGATGAATGCAGGTAATAGCGGCTCTT
>JANTGZ010000145.1 GCA_024762675.1 Thermodesulfobacteriota bacterium
CCGCTTAGCCCGGCCCCGATAACCGCCAGCAGGCCCAGGGTCAGAGAGTGGCCGAGGGCGATCGCAAAAACCTCACGGCGGCTTAAGCCGAGAGCTCTTAAAATGCCGTATTCCCGTTCGTTCTCGAGGTAGATGGCGAGCAGAGCGCTGATGATACCGAAGAAAGCGACGAGAATGGCGATCATGCGGGTGCTCAGGGTTATCGCGAAACTGCGATCAAAGATCTCCATAATCCTCTTTTTTAGATCATGGTTGGCGTATATTTTACAGGTGTAGGGTTTGAGCTTTTCCTTAAGAGAGCGGGCAAACGCCGGACGGTCGACATCTTTCTTAAGAAAAAGGGCCAGCGAGTTAACACTTTCATCCTGCATAAGCCTTTTCAGATTTTCAAAATCCATTAAAATGACGCCGTGTTCCGTGACATAGTCGCGAAAAATTGCGGTCACCTGAAACTCTTCTTGTCCTTTGAAACCGTTCAGCGTCAGATGCTGGCCTAAGATGAGCTGGTGTTTACGGGCCAGGGTTTCGGAGATCATGACTGCACCTTTACTCACCTCGAGCCAGGGGTCCGGGGTCTGTTGGTCGGTGAAATGGTAGCTGGAATAGTTTTTTAAGATTTTACTGTCGACCCCGGTCAGTCGGATCAGACGATCGTTAAACTGGTAGCGCAGGTTGCGGTAGCGGTTGCCGGCGGCGACCTCGGGTGCCTTGAGCAGGTCGCTGACCAGTTTGCCGTCAAGGAGACTGGCGTCGTAGTCACGATCGCTGTCTGTAATATAGAAATCACCCTGGATACTGTTTAAAAACCACTGGTTGACGGTATCGCGAAAAGAGCCGATCATCAGCGATATTGCCAGTGACATCGAGAGGGCGACCATCAGGGCCGCGACGGCCGGGGCGCTGCGGCTTAAAGAGCGGCGTACCGCCCCGATCGCCAGGCGCCATTTGATGTTGGGCAGGAGGGCAGTAAAGCGCCGACCGAGAATGAGATCGATGCCGAAAGGGGCCAGCAGGGAGGAGCCGAGACAGATGCCGAAAGCTGCGGCAAAACCGAAAATCGGACTTTCCGCCGGGAGATAGGCGATCCCCAGAGAGGAGCCAATGATAATAATTCCTAAGCTGAAATTGATTTTCCGGTGGCGGAAAGTGCGGTCTTCTCCCTGGCGTCGGGAGAGCAGGCTTAAGATGGTATTTTGGCGGATTTCGAGAAGCGGAAAAAAAGCTGCAGCCCAGGCCGAACCGATCCCTACCAAAAGCCCCCGGAGGTAGAAGCCGAGGCTCAATTCAGGGAGAGATGAACGCAGGAAAAAGTAGAGATCGGAGATTGTCTGGTTGATGATATTTAAAGAGTAGCCGGCCAGGGCGTAACCCAGAGCAAGGCCGAGGAGAGAGCCGAGTCCGGCGATTAAACTGATTTCGATGAGCAGGGCGATGCTGATCTGATTGCGGGAAAAACCCATAGTCAAGAGTACACCGATTTCTGTACGGCGCTGCAGCAGTGAGAAGAGAATGGTGTTGTAGACCAGATAGAAGCCGACAAAAAGCGAGAGCAGACTTAAAGCTGTCAGATTGAGGCTGAAGGAGTCAAGCATCGCGGTGTAGAGGCGGTTACTGTTGGTGGTTGCCGTGAGCTGGACATGGGGCGGCAGTAGTTTTTTTAGTGCAGCAATATCTTCCTTATTCTCCAGAATTAATTCGACTTTTTTAAGTTTGCCAGGGCCCTGAAGGAGTTTTTGGGTCCAGGCAATATCGCCGAAAATAATGATTTTCTCCGGGTTTTGGGGCAGCTCGATGGTTTTGAGGATTTCTAGAGAGAGATTGCCGGCTTTCCTTCCTCCACTGCCAAGTTGTAACTTGTTTTCTCTGTCGGCGAGAGCTGCTGCTGCCGGAGAGGCGAGAACGAGTCCCGGAGTTTTGATGAAATTCAGCAGGTCTTCTGCCTTGAGAGTGGTCTGGAACAGAGGGTTTAATTCACGTGCGGCAAAAGGGTCGATACCGACTACGGTTACGACTTGTTTGTTGTAAGTCAGGTTGCCTTCGACCAGGGGGGCGGCTTTGAGGCCGGGCAGTTTAATGAGAAGCTCGGTGTAAAGTTTTTCATCAAGCAGACCGGCTCCGGTCGAGAGTTCGTGGGTGGCCCGGCCCGAAAGGACTCGAGTGGCACTGGCAAAGGAGCTTAAGGCCGACTGGTTGGCGAGGTAGATGCCGGAGACCATGGTGACGCCAAGGGCCACCCCGAAGATCCAGAGCAGGGTCGGCAGGGGCCGGCGCCGATGGTGCCGGAGAAAGGCTTTAAGCAGTTTAAACATCGTTCAACAGGTGGCCATCGATTATTTTGAGGCGTCGGGCACAGGCCTGGGCGGCCTCCTGGCTGTGGGTGACCATGACCAGGGAGGTGCCGAATTGATCGCAGATCTCATTGATAAGGCCGACAATATGGAGACCGGTTTCAAGGTCCAGGTTGCCGGTCGGCTCATCGGCTAAAATCAGGCGTGGTTTCTTGACCAGAGCGCGAATTACGGCGGCCCTTTGCTGTTCGCCACCGGAAACCTCTTCCGGATAACGTTCGAGTTTGTCGGCGATGCCGGCTTCCCGGACGAGCTGGCGAACCAGCTCGTCGTCATTCTGTTGCAGGAGTTCCATCGGCAGCGTTATGTTCTCGCGCAGGGTTAAAGTCGGTAGAAGATTGAAAAACTGGAAGATGAAGCCGATGTCTTGGCGCCGGTAAGTGGTGGCCTCTTTTTCAGAAAAGAGAGCGCTCTCCCGGTTGTCGATGAGCAGGGCTCCAGAGCTCGGTTTGTCGATCAGTGCCAGGAGATTGAGCAGGGTCGATTTGCCAGAGCCGCTTTTTCCAAGCAGGGCAAGACGGTCACCCCGTCCGATCTCTAGATTGACCTCCTTAAGGGCCGTTACCGGTACGGCCCCGGCATAGGTTTTAGAGATCTTTTCGAGCTTTATCAGGGGGGCGGGTGCATCAGTATGGGAAGGCATGGAGTTCTCTCTATTAAAGTAAATCTCTCAACTTTCTGAGTTGTTGTATTTGTATCACTTCAATGCCTGATTTGGTTTTGCCTTTCTCTGCGTCTTTGCGTCTCTGCGGGAAAACGCTTTTTGTCTCCCGCAGAGACGCAAAGACGCAGAGAAAAACCGCAATGTAAACCAAGGTCATTCTTTGTTATTGCAATGCTATTGGATTTACTCAAGTCAGAAAGTAGATTGATTGTAAAAAAAAAGAGCAGGTTTTTACACCTGCTCTTTTTTTTACAAGAATGTTGTTTTAATGTAAAGTAAATAAATCTTAATAATTGAGTTTTGGATTTGTGTTATGAACCGCTAATCTCAAACCGGTCAAGATTCATGACCTTGTCCCATGCGGCAATAAAATCGTCGATAAACTTTTCCTGAGAGTCTTTACATCCGTAGACTTCAGCCAGGGCTCGGAGTTGAGAGTTCGAGCCGAAGATGAGGTCGACCCGGGTGCCGGTCCACTTGAGCTCGCCACTCTTACGGTCCCGACCCTCGAAGATTTCATTGGTTTCCGAGGTTGCCTTCCAGGTCGTGCCCATGTCAAGCAGATTTACGAAAAAGTCATTGCTGAGGGTCTCCGATCGGTTCGTGAAGACACCGTGCCGGGACTGTTCGAAGTTGGTATTCAAGACGCGCATCCCGCCAATAAGAACCGTCATCTCAGGTGCGGTCAGGGTCAGCAGTTGGGCCCGATCAAGCAGCATCTCTTCTGCAGTTACAGCAAATTTAGTTTTCTGGTAGTTACGAAACCCGTCCGCCTTCGGCTCAAGTACGTGAAATGAGATGACGTCGGTCTGCTCCTGGGTTGCATCTGTGCGGCCCGGTGCGAAGGGAACGGTTATATCGTGGCCGCCATTTTTCGCGGCTTGCTCGAGAGCGGCGCAGCCGCCGAGGACAACCAGATCGGCGAATGAAACCAGCTTTCCGCCTGTCTGGGCACTATTGAATTTCTGTTGGATTTTCTCAAAGGTTTGCAACACCGTTTCCAGTTGCTCAGGCTGATTGACCTGCCAATCTTTTTGCGGCGCCAGCCGGATACGGGCTCCGTTGGCTCCACCGCGCATATCCGAACCGCGGAACGTAGACGCCGAGGCCCAGGCGGTCGAAACCAGTTGGGAGATCGACAGGCCTGAGGCCAGGATCATTTTTTTGAGGTCGGCGATATCTTGTGCCTCAATCAGGTCATGATCTACAGCGGGTACAGGGTCTTGCCAGATCAATTCTTCAGCCGGGACTTCCGGGCCGAGGTAACGTGAGCGGGGGCCCATGTCGCGATGGGTCAGTTTGAACCAGGCCCGGGCAAAAGCGTCCGCGAACTCTTCCGGATTTTCGTGGAAGCGTTTAGCAATTTTTTTATAGGCCGGGTCCATTCTCAGCGAGAGGTCGGCTGTGGTCATGATGGTGGTCACCTTTTTTGCAGGATCGTGAGCGGCCGGTGCGAGATCTTTCTCATCCGGATTAACCGGGACCCACTGGTAGGCGCCGGCGGGACTTTTTACCAGGTTCCAGTCATAGCCGAAGAGCAGATCAAAATAGCCATTATCCCACTGAGTCGGTTTGGCTGTCCAGGCCCCCTCGATACCGCTGCTGATGGTGTCATCGCCCTTGCCGCTGCCGAAACTGCTCTTCCAGCCGAGCCCCTGTTCTTCGATGCCCGCGCCTTCAGGTTCCGGGCCGACTTGGGCAGCGTCACCCGCACCGTGACATTTGCCGAAGGTGTGACCGCCGGCGACCAGAGCCACGGTCTCTTCGTCATTCATGGCCATGCGTGCAAAGGTCTCTCTGACGTCTTTACCTGAGGCGACTGCATCAGGTTCGCCGTTGGGTCCCTCCGGGTTTACATAGATCAGCCCCATCTGGACGGCGGCGAGCGGATTTTCAAGATCCCGATCACCAGAGTAGCGCTGGTCGCCGAGCCATTCATCCTCGCTGCCCCAGTAGATATCCTCCTCCGGTTCCCAGATATCCTCGCGACCACCGGCAAAGCCGAAGGTTTTAAAACCCATCGATTCCAGGGCGCAGTTGCCGGTGAGAATCATCAGGTCGGCCCAGGAGATCTTGCTGCCATATTTCTGTTTGATCGGCCAGAGTAGACGGCGGGCTTTGTCGAGGTTGACGTTGTCGGGCCAGCTGTTAAGGGGGGCCAGACGCTGGTTGCCGGTTCCGGCGCCGCCGCGGCCGTCGCCCATGCGATAGGTGCCGGCGCTGTGCCATGCCATCCGGATAAAAAGCCCCCCATAGTGACCCCAGTCGGCCGGCCACCAATCTTGTGAATCGGTCATCAGGGCATAGAGATCCTTCTTTAAGGCCTGAAGGTCAAGTTTCTTGAACTCCTCAGCGTAGTTGAACTCTACACCCATGGGATTGGATTTGTTGGAGTGCTGGTGCAGAATGCTAAGGTTCAATTGTTTCGGCCACCAGTCTCGGTTCGACGTGCCACTGTCGGCAGAGGGTTTACTGGATTTGCCGGTCACTGGGCATTTGCTATCATTGTCCATTTCAGCTCTCCTTTTATTTAAGGTTTAAAGTTTCTGTAACTGAGAATAAGCTCTATCGTTACCCTTGAACTTTTGCTTAAAGATTATTATATAGGAAAAATTATTATTTACAAGTAAATTTTTTTAAGATGATTTTTTATCTTTAAGACAATCCCTGCAGATTCCGCTCAGAGTTACCTGTTTCTCTTTTATATCACCCCATTGGTTAAAATCTTGCGGCGGGGCAAGTTTATCGAACTCCTGCCAGGAAATATCTGTGATTTTTTGGCAGATTTTGCAGATCAGGTGGTGATGAGGTGTCAGGTTAGCTTCAAAACGAGCTTGACTTTGACCGGTTGTGACCCGGTTTATGAGGCCATGGTTTTGCAGGGTGTGGAGGTTACGGTAAACGGTATCCAGCGAGATGGTTGGCATTGTACTGCGCAGTTGAGCATAAATCTTTTCCGCTGTCGGGTGATCACTGGAGCCGGCCAACGCTTTGAAGATCTCCAGGCGCTGCTGGGTTATGCGCAGACCCCGCATCTGGAAGGTTTTTTCGAAGCCGTCAAGAAGTTTTTTTTGCATATATTAATTCCTGGAAGAAGGTTTTTTTTAAGATTGCTTTGGTGGAAGTTTAGAACCTTGCATACAGGTCTGGTTGACGGTGCAGCGGAGACATACACAGCTAAACAGAAATTGTTGTTTTTGTCAAACTTTAGAGCTACTAAGAGTGATGTTTAATTTTGTAGAAGCTGTATCATAAACTCAAGTTAAGTCAATATGATCAAGGAGGTCTTGTGATGAAGGATAAAATCGGAACCGTCTGCTTTTCGC
>JANTGZ010000146.1 GCA_024762675.1 Thermodesulfobacteriota bacterium
GCAAGAGCCACAACCGGAATCGCATTTTTCGATTACAACAAGAAAAAAATCACCCGTATACCACCCACCTTCGCAGCTCTAATAGCTTAAACAGTGAGATCAACCCTGTAACAGAATGCGAGCCTCACCTTTACGGGCTGTCACCTTGCACTGATCGAGATACTCGAAGAGGGGAATTACATATTTACGGCTCAGGTTGATTTTAGCCTTAAACTCCTGAGTTGTCATGGTTCCATTTTCTTTAAGGAAAGAGACCACTTCAGAACGCATTCTTTCATAATGTTCCGGGGTAATAAAAATACCATCCCTGACCTTTAACAGGATACCCTCTTTGACAAGAATGGTCATTAAAGATCTGATATCCTCATCTTCAGCAAGCAAATTTTTTGCAAGGGAACTATAATCAGGGAAACTGAGACCGGCTTTCTTATAAAGAGCTATAAGCTGTTTTTTTAGTTTATCAACATCAACTGCAAGTTTTACCCGGTGGTCTGGAGTCCGCACCAGATCTTTATCAACTACCAGCCTGGTGTTTTTAACAAGACGTTGTAAAAGAGCGTGAAAAAGGGGCGCCGAAAGTCCCAGACGTGAACGAACCTCCTCCTTGGCCATCCCTTCACGCAAAGGCTCACGCTGGTGATAGTCGATCACCATAGCCAAAATCTTCTCTGCCAGATCTTCGAAAAGTTCTCCCGTAATAAAAAGCTGCCGTTCATTATCAAAACGGACAATCTCACGCCGGGCCAAAAGTTCGTCGACTACCTTAGCCAGAGCTTTACCGGAATAATTGAGAAAAGCTTTAAGGTCAGACAAACGTAACCCTGCAAAACCAGCCTGCTTTACAAGTATAGAAACAACATCTCCAGAGGTTCCGACCCGTAAACGCTCGAAATCGGGCTGCAAGGTCATATACTCTTTAAGACGATGTTTGGCCGGACAAGGATTGATCACCAAACCACCGCCGACGGTCTCGCGCCGAGCAAAACTGCGCATTACAACCCGGTCGCCGTAAACTATTACGGTGGGATTTTCGAGGCGTACCTGCACAAAAGCGCTGGTCCCGGGGGCAAGTTCCAGACCATTCAGGACAACGACAGTCCCCATCAAGGCTGCCGTGCCGCTATGAATCAACATTTTGCTGCGAGCCGGAAGGGGTGAAGTCGCCGAAGACAAGTGGGTATAGAAAACATCAACCATCGAGGTTGGCACCACAGTTTCCGGCCGGGCCAGGATTTCACCACGCTCGATCTCGGATTTTTCGAGACCGTGTAGGTTTATAGCTGCCCGCTCCCCGGCAAAAACCTGCTCACGCTCTTCTCCATAAGCCTGAAGACTACGTACCCGGCTGGTCAAACCGGAAGGAGAAAGTGTTACGGCATCCCCCAATCCCAATGCCCCGGAGAGAACGGTTCCAGTTATTACGGTGCCAAAACCTTTGATCACAAATGCGCGATCGACCGGCAAACGAAAAGCTCCGGAATCGGGTCTTTCGACAACCGTTGCCGCCATCTCATCAAGAGCCGCCAATAACACATCCAGACCGGCCCCGTTGGTAGCTGAAACCGGAATTACCGGTGCCTCTTCAAGAAAGCTCCCGGCAACCAATTCAGCAACCTCTTCAGTTACAAGTTCAAGGAGCTCATCATCGACAGTATCAATCTTACTGATCACGACCAGACCGCGCTCAACCCCTAAAAGACGGCAGACATCAAAATGCTCCCGAGTTTGCGGCATAACCCCCTCATCAGCCGCCACCAGCAACAGCACGAGGTCGATACCACCAGCCCCGGCCACCATATTTTTTATAAAACGCTCATGCCCGGGCACATCAATAACCCCAAGCATCTGGCCGCTGGGCAAAGATAGATGGGCAAAGCCCAACTCGATCGTAATGCCGCGTTTTTTCTCTTCCGCGAGCCGATCGGTATCGGTTCCGGTCAGGGCCTTAACCAGGGTTGTCTTCCCATGATCAACATGCCCTGCAGTCCCCAGAATAATATGTTTTTCCGCCATTTCTTCTACAACCTATAAAGCCTGCAGCCTTTGTGCTGCCGCCTGTAAAGTTTCGTCAGTCTTACAAAAACAAAATCTAACTTGCCCACTCTCCGGCTCTCCCGGAGGCAGAAAACTTGAGCCCGGCACGGACGCCACCCCTTTCTCCTTAACCAGATAGTGTGCGAATTCAAGATCGCCAAGATCGCTCAAAGCTTGAAAATCAGCCATGATATAATAGGCTCCCTGCGGTACGTGGCAGCGAAAACCGACGTCGGTCAGAATTTTAAGTAAAAAATCCCGTTTTACTCTGTAAAATTTCGCCAAGTCAAGATAGTAATCATTACCACAGGCCATCATTTGCGCTGCAGCCTCCTGCAGAGGAGCTGGGGCACCAACCGTCAAAAAATCGTGAATCTTACGAATCCCGGAAGTAATTTCAGGGGCCGCCAGACAATAACCTATGCGCCAACCGGTAACACTGTAGGTCTTGGAGATCCCATTGATTGTAATGGTTCGCTCGGCCATCCCCGGAAGGGTTGCCAGCGGCAGATGCCGGACTTCATCATAGAGAATATGTTCATAAATCTCATCAGTAATCGCCAATACATCATGCCGACAACAGAGTTCGGAGATAATTTCTAACTCGGCCTGCGAAAAGACCTTGCCAGTGGGATTATGGGGCGTATTAACGATAATTGCCCGGGTTTTCTCCGTAAAGGCAGCCTCAAGCTCAGCCCGATCAAAGTTCCAATCAGGGGCCCTAAGCTGAACATAACGGGGAACGGCGTCACATATAATCGCATCAGGGCCGTAATTCTCATAAAATGGGGCAAAGATTATCACCTCATCACCGGGATTGACAACCGCAAGCAAAGCTGAGATCATCGCTTCAGTAGCCCCACAAGTAACCGTAATCTCGGTTTCGCTATCGATCTCCATATCATAAAAAGATCGCATTTTAGCAACTATTGCCGTCCGCAAAGAGGCCGACCCCCAAGTGATGGCATACTGATTGACATCGGCCATCACTGCCTTGCAGGCAGACTCTTTTATGAGTCCGGGGGCGGGAAAATCGGGGAACCCTTGACTCAAGTTGACCCCGTCATACTCCCGACAAAGCCGGGTCATACCTCGAATTACAGATTCTCCGAAAAGTTTCGCCTTAATTGATTCTCTATTTATCGTCATACCTGCCTCGTTAACACCGAGATTGTTTTTCTTTATCCCAGCCCGGCGAAGCCGGAACTAAAGCCAAAGTAATGGACAAAAACTAGGCCGCCCGCCACCCGTGTTTTATAAAACCTTTTTGCAACACATAGACAACCTTTGTAACCTTAAACTATCGCTGATAATATCTACCGTGTGTAAATTGATAAAATCAAGACCTTGCCATTGCCAATATTAATACCTTCCCTTGAATATTAAAACAAAAAAAGACGGCAGAACCTTTCAGCCCTACCTCCCTATTATTGTTTTCGTTCAGTTAACTAGCAAAACCTTGGCCCACCCTTAATTTCACTCCGACCCCAATTAACTACGCGACCCCAATTAACTACGACCCCAATTAACTACCCCAATTAACCGCTCGACCCCAATTAACCGCTCCTCCGACCCCAATTTACCGCCCTGCTGACGCAAAACCTTTGTTTTAGCCACTGGTATAAACGACAGCAATAAGGTACACCTTTATTTTGTGTCCCTGAAAGTCAACTGTCTCATTGACCTTATTCCAATCTACAGTTTCGATGGATTTACCCAATGTGTAGGAATGAATCAAGTCATCACCCTGTTTTTGACCATAACCAGCAACTGGTGAGGTGGTTATATAGTCTCCAGCCCGAATATTACCGGAGAGATCAGTAACCCAAACGCGACCTTCACCAAGGGCATTAACTATGACAAAACGTTCATCATGTTTGGCCTTGTACCAGTGTTCTTTGGGTAGTGGGCATTCCTCAGCAAAGACACCAAAAACGGCACTATCGTTAATTTTTTGGCAAAGTCCAACAGTGGGTAAAGTTGAGGATATAGAAATTTCGCCTGAATTATTGCGACGTACCTGAACGTCGCCGGTAACCGACAATATCATTCCCGCCTTAATATTTTTCGGAACCAGAGGATCAAGCTTAGCCTCATGGGCTCCGGTAAAAGGTCCGTACTCGGTGCTGCTATTACCTCCGGCAGCGTAAAAATCCCAGATTCCACCTTGAGCTCTGACGCCAATACTATAGTCTCCAGGAGCTATTGCATCAACAGCTATCCCCGACTCTCCAGCCGCCCAAAAAGAGCCGCCAAAATTCACACCAGTACTACTATTTGCAATTCCGTAAACCCCACAGCCCCTATCACCAGCTGCCGAAAAATATCCTCCATAGTTACCTGTTGTCGAGCCAGTAGCAGTTGCCTCCCCATAAACACCCGCACCAGAAGAACCTGAAGTAGACCCAAAAACTCCATTTCCAGATGAGTTTGATGCCGACCCGGAAATACCACGAATTCCGCCGATACCTTCAACACCAATACTCTGGGTTCCGGTTGCTTCAGCATAAACCCCGCGTCCGGATCTGCCTGCAGCTAAAAATTTACCTCCATAGTTGGTCACATTACCATCATTACTCGCATAACCAGCGACCCCCCGACCAGTAGTGCCGGTGGCAATGCCGTTGAGTCCATATGCTCCCCCTTTTCCCTTAACTCCGGTAGAGCTTGCTTCGGTTCCTTCACCAAAAACCCCAATATTTTTGGAATTACCCTCGACACCAATCCCGGAAGAGCCCGAAGAAGTACCGTAAGCACCTACCCCGGAATCACCAGCAGCTGCGAAATAACCTCCATAGTTAGTTGTAGCTCCTATAGCTGTTGCATAACCATAGACGCCATAACCCTTAGAGCCATAAGAATTAGCTTGAACCCCGATTCCAAAATCCCCGGAAGCGTTAAAAACACCTCCATAATTGTCAAGATTACCAGTATTCGTTGCTTCGGCGTAAATCCCAAACGCCCTCTCGCCTGTAGCTGTAATAGAGATACCTTTTCCCGATTCATTGCTGTTGCTGACATTAATTATTCCCTGACCTGTATCTCCACTGAGGTTCAAAGGATTGGCAACACTTAAAGTCACATCACCAGATGTACCCCCACCACTAAGCCCGGTTCCGGCAGTAACGCCCGTAATCGTGCCGCCGCCGGAAGGCCAGTTATTGCGAGTTTCATTCCCGAGTTTAATCGATTGACTGCCCATGTTCAGCAGGTTACCCAAAGTAACCCCGGCGCTATCTATGACCAGGGTTGCTTCTCCGGCACTCCTCAAACTTGCATCTCTTACGCTAATATTATTGCCCGACAATTCATTAACCGAGCCCAATTCACTCAAATTGAGTCTTGGAGTCATTATCTGCCCATCACTTTCAACCTCAATCCACATATCCTCAGTTGTCAGTTCAGAGCTTCTTTTTTTTACAGTTATATTACCTTTTTCAAATGTAAAAAGGGATTTCCCTGAACCAACAACAATTTCCTGCTCTTCCGCAAACAGAAGCTGTCCAGCGAACTCGTCATCATAAACACTCAAAATCATTTTGACGCTTTGGCCAGTAGACATTTCCTGGCCGTTTTTATAGAGTTTTCCGTCCAAACTCAATCCAGCATGACAAAGATCTTGTTTGAGTAATGGTATTAGCAAAAAAAATGCTGTAAGAAAAAATATGAGGCAACGTCTTGATAACATAAGAAAACTCCTCCATAAAATTGCAAACGTCAGTGAATAATTTTGACCATCAGAGCAAAATTCATTTTTCCAAGTTATTTTATATCGCTCACACTCAAAAAGTTGATAGAGTAGCAAAAGAATCATAGTAATTATTATCACTTTCCTGTCATCGCCAAGTTAGACAATCTGACTAATAACCAATCTTTACCCGGCAAGGGATAGCCGAACGGCAGCGGCTTGCCTTAAACGCAAGATGAGAATTGCCAATCTCAACTTTCCCACCAATCAGCATTATTAACCTTCATCGTAATACGCGTAACATGCA
Source organism: Thermodesulfobacteriota bacterium (assembly GCA_024762675.1). Lineage (GTDB taxonomy): Bacteria > Desulfobacterota > Anaeroferrophillalia > Anaeroferrophillales > Tharpellaceae > Tharpella. The sequence goes on from JANTGZ010000146.1 coordinate 6,030, forward strand.
AAGATCAAGACTTTGAAACCTTTTTATCAATGATCAATGAGTGACCCGTTTTGATTTTTTAGTAGATAACGTTTTCATCCTCGCAGAGAAGCTGCGTGCTGATCTTGTTCAAAATTTTTTTCTTCGTAGCGGCTTTCGACGATCATCAGGGTTAGCGCAACCCAAGCGGCATCAAATAGGGGAAGTTTTTAACTTTTCAGTTTACTGCCCGGAACGCACTGGTAACACATAATAGACGTCGGATAACTGTTTTGGTGTAATGTAACCATTTGAAAAGTTAACGGCATATGC
>JANTGZ010000147.1 GCA_024762675.1 Thermodesulfobacteriota bacterium
TCATGCCGGCATTAAGATCGGCATCGATCGCCATCTGCTTACCCGGCATGGCATCCAGGGTAAAACGTGCGGTCACTTCTGCGATCCGACCGGAGCCTTTGGTAATAACCATGAAATTAATAATTACCAGGATGGCGAAAATGATGGTTCCGACAACATAGTTGCCACCTACAACAAATTGCCCGAAAGCCTTGATCACCTGGCCTGCGGCATCAGTACCCTGGTCACCATTGAGAAGAATCAAACGGGTTGAAGCCACATTCAATGAGAGTCTGAACAGGGTAGTCACCAGCAACAGGGCCGGAAAGATCGAAAACTCCAGGACTTTGAGCAGGTACATCGAAATCAGCAGAATAATGATGGCGATACTGATATTCATCGCCAGCAGGGTATCGAGCAAGACCGTCGGCAGAGGCACGATCATAACCATCAGGATTGCAATCACGGTAAAAGCCATAACTGCATCCTTACTCGAAAGCAGGTTTGAGAAAGATAATTTTCGCGCTGATTCAGCCATAGTAGTTAGTGTCTCAATGCAGGGACAGACCTCCAGGCAGGGCTTTAGCCCGAGCCGGGCTGAGCTTGCGCCTGAGCGCAGCGAAGAAGTGCCCTTGGGGTATCCGTCTTCGAAGTGGGCGAAGCAATGTTCGCCGCTATCCTCTGTAACTTAACTCTAGAATTGTGGAGACCTGAATAGTCACCAATTTTTCAATATCAAGCACTCGCTTGGGCTCCGTCACGGCGGTAGATATAGGCCAGGACTTCAGCCACCGCCTGATAGAGGGTCTCGGGAATCATCTGGTTGAGTTCCACGGTTTTAAAGATCAATCGGGCCAGAGCCTTGTTTTCAACCACCGGAACGCCATGTTCACGGGCCGTCTTTTTGATCTTTTCAGCGACCAGCCCGGCCCCTTTGGCAACTACCAACGGCGCTTCAGAACTCTCCTGATCGTAAACCAGGGCCACAGCAATATGGGTCGGGTTGGTAATCACAACATCGGCTTTAGGCACTTCCTGCATCATGCGCTGGCGGGCCGCACTCATCTGCATACTCCGAATCCGTGATTTAACCTGCGGGTCGCCCTCCTGCTGTTTCATCTCGTCTTTGACCTCCTGTTTGCTCATCTTCTGGTTCTCCATAAAGTCCCAACGCTGGTAGATATAGTCAAAAAGAGCAATCAGCAACATCAATAATCCGCAACGCCAGAGAATCTGAAAAGCGACCTTGGCGATAAATGTAAGAATGATAGCCACCGGCTGATTTAATAAGCTGAAAAAACCAGCGAAATTCTGCCTATAGACACTATAGGCGATATAACCAAGCAGACCTATTTTAAGACACGATTTAAATAATTCCACAAGCGGTTTGAGCGAAAGAAATTTACTCTTAAAACCACTGACCGGGTTGAGTTTGGAAAGCTTTGGTTTCATCGCTTTCGGAGTTATTTTAAAACCTACCTGCATCAGATTTGCGGCCAGACCGACAAAAAGCATCAGCAACAGAAAAGGGGCAAGCAGAAGAAACATCTGCCGAATGGTCAGCAGGAGAAGGTTATATACTGTCGCGGAACTGATCTTAAGAAGCAGGGCCTCCTGAAAAACATAACGCATCAATTCGGCCGGCCCATCAAAAAAACGGTCTCCGGCAAAAAAGAAAAAGATGAGACCGGCAATCAGGATAAAGGCCGATGAGATCTCCTGACTTTTGGCGACCTGCCCCTCTTCCCGGGATTTACCAAGTTTTTTCCCCGTCGGTTTTTCAGTTTTACTCGGATCTTTGGCCATTACCAGCCTCCCCCGGAGGCACTTAGCAGCAGCATAATATCATTAAAAAGAAGCCGGTAAAGCCCCGCCAGCATAGTTGCCAGATAGGGAAAGGAAAAACCCATCAACAACATTCCCAAAAGGATCTTCAAAGGCATACCAACAATAAATATATTCATCTGCGGAGCCGTTCTGGCAACCACTCCAAGACTCACATCACTCAGCAGCAGGGCCGCCATCAGAGGAGCGGCAATCTTGATCGCGGTTGAAAATATCGCCACGGAATAGCGCATCATCAAATCCAGCAAACCCTCACCGGGTGTAAAACCGGCCAACGGAACCAAGTGAAAACTTTCAGCCAGGGCCTTAAAAACCCAGCGATGCGCGCCGAAGGCCAGGAAAAGCAACATCGCCAACATATAGTAGAACTGAGAGACCAGCGGCACCTGCATGCTGGTTACCGGATCGACAACATTGGCCACCGCAAAACTCATCTGAAAACCGATCATCTGGCCGGCGGTCTGGACCGCCGCAAAAAGCAGGCTGGCAAGCAGGCCGACAAGCATGCCGATAACCATCTCCCGCAACAGGGCCAGGGCGATCTCGATCAACTCCCGACTAAAAAGCGGTGTCCCGGCAAGAGGTGGAACAATGTTAAAAAAGAGCAGGGCCAAAAGCATCGAGAAGGCGGCCTTCAGGGTCATCGGAACCGCCTGATTGCTCAAAACCGGGAAAAAGAAGATCAGAGTACCGATCCGGGTCAGAAGGAGAAAGAAATGGCCAATATCGGCGACCGTAATTACAGGCAGAAAATTCATCTCATCCTCAGCTCAGACCCGCCAACCATCAATGAATGACATTGGGGATGGAAATCATGATCCGAGTTGTAAAATCGACCATATACTGGAGCATCCAGGGGAAAAAATAGATAACTGCGAGAAAGACGATAACAATCTTGGGAACGAAGGTCAGAGTCATCTCCTGAATCGAAGTAACGGTCTGAAAAATACTGACTAAAAGACCTACCGCTAACCCCGTACCGAGCATCGGTGCACAGATCAACAAGGTTGTCTCCATCGCACTTTTGGCCAGCGCCACAACAAATTCCGGAGTCATTTTTTATCCTTATAATATCAGAAGCTCTGCATCAAAGAACCGACCATCAACCGCCATCCGTCAGCCATAACAAAGAGGATTAATTTAAATGGCAGCGAAATCATTACCGGCGGCAGCATCATCATACCCATCGACAAGAGGACACTGGCAACCACCATATCAAGCATCAAAAAAGGAATATATATAAGAAAACCGATCTGAAAAGCTGTTTTCAACTCACTGGTAATAAATGACGGGATCAAAACATGAGTCGGAATGTCGGCAAAAGTTTGCGGCCTCTCAACCTTGGCCATAGAGATAAACATCGCCAGATCATCCTCATGGGTCTGTTTGAACATAAACTCCCGCAGAGGGGTGAGAGCCCGCTTGAACGCCTCCTCCTGACCAATCGTTTGGGCAACATAAGGCTGGAAGGCATCCTGATTAATCCGGTTGAAAACGGGGTACATGATAAAAAAAGTTAGAAAGAGACTTAGTCCGACCAGTACCTGGTTGGGCGGCATCGTCTGAGTACCAACCGCCTGACGAAGAAAATGAAAAACAATGACCAACCGTGTAAAAGAGGTCATCAGGATCAGGATTGACGGAGCCAGAGCCAGAACCGTCAAGAGGAGCAGCACCTGAATCGCAATCGAGACCTGACCGGGTTCGTTAGTGGCACCAACTCCGATCTGCAGGGTCGGTATTGCAACCTCCTGAGCCGCACCTGCAAAAACCGGCAACAGGAAAAGGAACAACCCTGAAACCAGAACGGTTAATAGAGTATAACGCCTCATCCCCGACGACTCCGATCACTACTTTTGAGGCGGTCTTTAATCTGACTGACCACCTCCTGATAATTCTCCGGCAACTCCTCCGGATTTTCCGGTTTACCGGTTACCGGCCGCTGGTAAGAAGCTCCGACGACATTATCTCCTGAGGTAGAAACCGGCCCTTCCCTCTCCGCGCCACTCTCCCTCTCGAGAAGACCTTTCAGATAACCGCCAAATCTCCGGCCGCTTTGAGTGCCATCTTTAAGCAGGCGCAACTCCTCTACTTTTCCGGGATCATTAATGGTCGTCAACACCGTCATCTGCTCACCGGAAATACCGACCACCATAACTTCATCAAGAAGCTCTAATAACATAACCTGATGTTTACCGGCCACTGTTTCCACCCCTAAAACCTTGACCAGACCGGAACCACCAAAACCTCCGCGCCCCCGACGATAACGTTTCAACAACATGGAGAGTGCTAAAATAACCAGAACCAGAAAAACCAGTGCGATCAGGCTGCGCAGACCCGACATCAGAAGGGATGGAGGTACTTCGGAAGTTTGGTCAACATCGCTTGCGACTCTATTATCACCTCCATCCGACCTCTCCAGCAACTGCCTGACACGATCCATTTTACCACTTTTTCGAGTTTCAGGTCGAAGCGCCGGGGTCAGCGCAGCGGGCTTTTCAGGAGCTGTCCAGGAGTGATACTCTTTCAAGAGCACAACCTGCAAAGCGTTTTTTTTACGCTCTAGCGCAAGAAAAGATTTTACCTTAAGAGCCGAATCACGTTTCTTAAGATACCAACGCAACTTTTGACCATCTCTTTCGACTCCAAAAGCCGTCACCCAATCATCATCAAGAGGCTGTTCCTGCACTTCGGCCTCAAGCCCCAAAGAGGGCAGAATCAGTACCACCTGTTCTCCGAGATCGTGAAAAAGGGCGTTGACCTCGGGAGCGGTTTCATAGGGAATGGTGAAAAGCATTTTCTTATCAGCCGCCTTGAATCCAAGTTCAGCGGCCCCGACCGGACTGTTTTCAAGGGCAGCAATAAGCACTACTCCCAAGAACAAGAAAAAAAGCTGGGCCGGGATACGGCTGCAACAAGCTCTATTTATTAACTTCATTTCTTCTAAAGCCTATTTAAGCTGTTCAATTCGTTCGGTAGGACTGATAATATCGGTCAAGCGGATACCAAATTTTTCATTGACCACTACCACTTCTCCCCGAGCGATCAGTTTATTGTTAACCAAAACGTCAAAGGGCTCTCCGGCCAGTTTTTCGAGTTCAATTACCGAACCCTGCCCGAGTTGAAGAAGATCATTGATAATCATCCGGGTACGCCCGATCTCGACTGACAGCTGCAACGGAATATCGAGAATAAAACCGATATTGGGTGGCAGCTGTTGACGCTGCTCAACACTAAGACTCGACAAGAGGCCGTCACTGCTGTCAATGACCGGGCCATCTCCTCCCGTACCGGCAGAAGGTGCGGCTTTTTCGGCAGCCTCATCCTTGATCATCGTCCGCTGCTCTTCGAGTTCACCGGCGACATCATCCCATGAGATATCATCTACCAAATCCTGGGCACTCTGCTCTTTAGCGTCCTTCTCAACCTCCGGAGCTGCCTCGAGTTCGCCATCATTTTCCAACTCTTTTTTTACCTGATCAAAAAGATCATCCATCTGACCGCCCCTTATATTCTCACTTTCTGCTTTAACATGATTGCCTTGGAACCTTTAGAGGTACCAGCTACCGCCCGATATTTAAAATTCTTCTCAATCTCGACCTGCATCATTTCTGAAGCATCTTGACGTAATGGAACGATGTCCCCGACTTTCAGCTCAAGAAGTTGGCGGCCCGTGATCTCAGTGGTTCCCAAGGTTGCCGAGAGACCGACATCAACCGACATCAAACGACTAACCAGGCGCCTCAACCAGGCAACATCAACCTCCAAGCGCTCACTTTGGAAACCGGTATAGAGTTTATTACGCAACGGCTCAACCAGTGAATAGGGGATGCAGACCGTGATCGCCCCTGAAAACTCTTCCATTTCCAAAGTAAAAGTGGAGAGGATAACCACATCACTAGGCGGTACGATAGTAACAAACTGAGGATTGATCTCTGAACGGATAAAGGAGAAGCGAATATCCTCTATCGGACTCCAGGCATCCTCCATACATACCAATGACGCTTCTACCACTTTGCGAACAATCCGCTCCTCGATAGCGGTAAAGTCGCGCCCCTCAACCTTAACGGTATCACGGCCGCCACCACCAAAAAACATATCGATCAATGAAAAAACCAGCTTACTCTCAACAACGACCAGCGCCATCCCTCGCAAGGGGTCCATCTTGAAAAGGTGAATGCTGGCCGGTACCGGAATTGTTTTGAGAAACTCCCCGAATTTCATCATATCTGAAACCAGAGGGGTAACATCAATGACCTTGTGCAACAAGGTCGAGAGTGAAGTTCTAAAGGTCCGGGCGAAACGTTGATTAATGATCTCCAGGGTCGGCATTCGACCGCGAATAATCCGTTCCTGACTGGTCAGATCATACGATTGAAACTCGTCGTCTGCCAGCGGCTGATCGGTCTCGGTTTCAACTTCACCGCCACCTACGCCTTGCAGTAGAGCATCAATTTCATCCTGTGACAGAACCTGACTCATAAAAAAACCTAC
>JANTGZ010000148.1 GCA_024762675.1 Thermodesulfobacteriota bacterium
GGCCCCATAGAAAAAATTGTATTATCTCTTAATACTATTCCAAGGGAGGCATCCTGGCCGGTAACCAATAAATCTTCTGGCAAAAGTTTCATTCCAGTTTCAAGTAACAGAACTGTATCACTCCTTTTGACAAAGGCCTCACCCTGAACCGTCTTGACACAACCGGCCGAAAGTTCTCCGGCAAATGACGAGCCCGCAAACAACGCCAATAACAGGGTTACAATAAAAACTCTCATCAACATTTTCGCACCTCATCTCCCATAAAATCATTTCAACAATGCCAACCGATCAACAATGCCAACCGACAGCTCGTCTTAAATCCTGACAAGCGCATCAAAGAATGTCAATAAATCTGCGAGTCCCATTTTCATCATCCAAAACCTGGCGAACTCTTTTGGCCATCTTTTCCATGGTTAAAGGCTTCATCAACAGCCCTCTTATACCAAGAGCGTGGATCTTTTTTTCGGTTTCTCCTGAACAGTAACCAGTACAGATAATAATCGGCAATTCCGGCTCTATCTTTAACATCTTCTCGGCCATCTGCAGACCAGACATCTCTGGCATAGCAAGATCTGAAATAACAAGGTCGAAGGCCTTAGAATCATCTAAAAAAATCTCCAGGGCCTCGCTGCTGCTATTTTTAAACGTCAATTGATACCCTAAAGGCAACAGCATCTCACCAGCTAATGCAACCAGAGAGTCCTCATCATCGACAAAAAGAATACGCTCACTGCCCTCGGGCAACCCCGCGGCGACCATTTTTTTTACTGGAGATTCGGCATTAGTAATCGGCAAATAGACGGTAAATTCAGTACCTGAACCAAGGCGGCTGGAAACGGTGATCGTTCCACCACTATTTTTAACAATACCATGAACCACTGCCAGCCCCATGCCAGTCCCTTCACCCTCATTTTTAGTCGTGTAGAAAGGCTCAAAAGTCCTCTCCTGCACATCGGCACTCATGCCTTCTCCAGTATCAATGACCTGGAGTTTCACATAGGGCCCCGAAGCAAGACCAAGTTTTTCCGCCCCAGCTCTATCTTCTTCAAGTATAATCGTAAGCTTGCCACCATCCGGCATGGCATGAGCAGCATTTGTACAGAAGTTGATAAACATCTGATGCATCTGAGTAGGGTCAGCCATAACCAGAGCATCCGTCTCAAGCTCTGATTGGATCTCAATGCTAGCCGGCAATGAAGGTTGTAGCAGTTTCAATGCCTCCTTGATAATCAAATTTAACTGAACCGGCCTGGACTCAACCTCCCTCTGACGACTGAAAATCAATATCTGTTTAACCATTTCCGCAGCCCGATCAGCAGCCGCCAGAACATTCTCCAGATATCGGCGCACATCACTGTCAGCCGACAGTTTGGCTAGAGATATTTCACTAAAACCACGGATTGCCGCCAAGGCATTGTTAAAATCATGGGCAATGCCGCCGGCCAGAGTGCCGATGGCCTCCATCTTCTGCGATTGACGCAGCTGGGTCTCCATTTTAAGTTGATCGCTCACATCCCTTGCGATAACGACAAAACCACTCATTTTCCGGTAGACATCATAAATTGGAGAGACCGTAATTTCACCAATTAACAATAAACCATCTTTGTTGCGATATGGCAGGCGTCCGGTCCAGACTGAACCGTCGATTATAGCCTGCCGCATATCGCGATAAGCCTCCCCGTCCAACTCATCCCCCCAGAGAAAATCAGTTTTCTTGCCACTGACTTCATTACACCTATAATCGGTGATCTTTTCGAAAGCCGGATTAACGTATTCAATCACTCCTTTGAGATCAGTGATGATAATTATTTCAGAAGTGTGAACCACAGCTGAAGCCATCTGCGCCAGATCTTTTTCCGCTTCACACCTATCGGCTTCACTCCGTCTTAAAACCGCAAGCATTCGATTAGCCGCATCTGCCAGCTCCACGAATTCCCGGTAAGCCAACTTCTCGGTATCAACATCAATGGCCAATGAGGCGGCCCGCTGAAAGAATGCGTTGAAAACAGCAAAAGAGTTTTTGGCCTGACGCCAGATAATAAAAGAGACCATCACCGCCCCGATGAGCAGGGTTAAAAGGGCCAGAAATATAAAAATAAGATGATTTCGAACCCGCTTATTCATTTCCAACCGAACCCGACTTACTGATATTTCAATATCGTCAGTACGGACATCAGCTCCAATATACCACTGCCAGTCCGGCAATCCCTGAACATAACTGACTTTGGCCAGTGGAGATCGACCACTCTCAGACGGCATTTTATAGCTCAGATAACCACCATCCGCCCGGGCCAGGCTAATAAATTCCCGCTGCACTTTGATACCATCGATATCGGTAGTGTCAAACACATTGTCTCCACGGGCCGGGCCGGCCAGACTGACACCGTCAAAACGACCGGCAAAAAGGTTAACGTTCGTGGGGAAATTTTCCCCCTCAATCCAAGCCAGAACCTCATTTTTAAGACCCTCATTCTGATCATCCAGATAGGCTCCTGCACCGATAAACCAGTCAAACGGGGCAAAATATTTGATAAAGGATATCTTCAATAAATCCTTAGCGGCCGGATCCGATTTACGCCAATGGCAGACATGAAATCCCTCACCCTTCTCCTTTACCAGATCAACCATCTCTCGAATAATATATTTTCCCCAGGTATTTTTAAGATCAAGCAGGGTTTTCCCATCCGGGGGCGGTCGGTCGACAAAGAGTTGTTCTGCCCCATCTAAGGAAGCAGCAAAGAAGTAACCTTTACCACTATTAAAGCGGATCGGCCGCAAAGCTTCCCGGACCATCTCCTTAATTTCAGCAAGACTCTTTCTGTCAGCATAAGTCGTATAAAGATGCATAGCCAGCTCATGGGCTTCATAAACCCGGGCCTGAATAGTTTTACGAACTTCACGCTCTTGCTGTGACTTCTTAAAATGAATAAAGCGCAGAGCTTCATCAACCCTGCGCTTTACCAGCTCTTTTCGTTCGTCATACTTATATTTGCGAGTTTTGTCGGCCTCTTGGTGAAAAGTATCAACCTCATGGTAGATAAAAAAACCACCGAGAAATATGATGGGAATAAGAGTAACCAGAATCATCCCTAGAAGTTGAGTTTTAGCGAAACTTTTAACTATTTTCATGATCATTTCAAATATCTACGAAGCTTGCTAAACATTCTTTCAACTATTCGCAAGATAATGGGGCCAAGTTAAAATGTCAACAACAATACGTAGTTTTCACCATTGGGGACTCCGGCAAGGATAAACAATTTCAAGACTGCTCATAGCAAATGATCCAAGATCGTATCACTTAAAAGTAGGCCCTTATCGGTTATCCATAAATTACAATCGTCCCAATCAACTAACCCTGCAGTCCGCAGCTTTCGAGCCTGAAGTATCACGGCATCGACTGTCTGCGAACCATACTCGACTCTCAAATCAGCCAGAGAAACCCCTTGACGAATCCTTAAACCCATCATTAAGGACTCGACAAAAGAGGTTTTACGATCGATAATCTCTTTTTCAAACCAGAGCTCTTGCCAAAATTCCGCGCTACCGGCTTCGCTAGATGGTAAAGCATTCATCTGCCCAAACCGCTGCATGTATGCAAAAGGATCATGAATATTACAATAGCGTTCCGCCCAATGGTGTTCCTCTTTACGGCAGCGCCAGCCTCCACAGGCACCAGCTCCAAGCCCCAGATAGTCTTCAAGATGCCAATAGGCTAGATTATGCTGAGCCCGAAAATGTTCTTTGCAGGCAAAATTTGAGACCTCATAACGATAGAGCCCAACCTCACCAAGACCCTCTTCAAGCAGACCCGCCATCTCAACCTGAGTATCCTCAGAAGGTGCTCGCAAAACTCCTGAAGCAACGTCTTTAGCCAAGCTGGTTCCAGGTTCAAGCGAAAGAGAGTAGGCTGAAACATGTTCCGGCGCTAAAACTGCAAGCTTTTGCAAATCTTTGATCAAATCGATTCGGCTCTGTCCCGGCCAGGCATAGATCAAATCAAGGCTGAGATTATCAAAGCCTCCTTTACGTAGAAGGTCGACAGCTCTTTCAACCATCAAGCCATCATGGCGACGACCGAGAAGCTGTAATCCTTCAGGCGCAAAAGTCTGTACACCAAGGCTGATGCGATTGATACCAGCGGACCGGTAACCGATGATTTTTTCTTGACTGATATCGGCTGGATTTGCTTCAAGGGTTATTTCCGGGTCATGGTAAAAACCAAGTCGACCAGCCAAGAGATCGATGATCCGCAAATAGAAAGAGGGAGACAAAAGGGAGGGCGTACCACCCCCGAAATAGAGGGTGCCCAAAGGCAACGAAGCTTGCGGCCAACCCTTTAGATGATATTTAAATTCGGCCTCAAGTGCGGCCAGGTAGGCTTTTTCGGGAACCGCCTGAACGGCTACGGAGGGAAAGGAACAATAGTGACATCGGGAACGGCAGAAGGGGATATGGATATAGAGATGACCTGCAGGCTGCAGAGTACTCACAAGGATAAAAACTTTTTTCGCAGATCTCGCAAAGAGAAATCTTCCCCACGAAATCTGCTTACAGAGAAACTAAATATTACGACCTCGGATTCCAACTAAACCGAGCCTGGCTTTCCCGATATCAATAACAATCTAGGCAGGATTAGCGGAACTCTTCTCTTCAATATTCAGAGTAACTTCATAACCAAGGCGACGGGAGATTTCAGCCGCCGCCTGCTTGACTGCTGGAGCAATCTTCTCCTGGATGCAAGCATCGGTCAACCTGAAGGAGGGACCGGAAACACTTATACCGGCCACTACCCTTTTAGTATAGTCACGAATTGCCGCCCCAACACACTTAACATCATGATCATACTCTTCATCATCAATGGCATACCCCTGTTCCTGGATTTGCCCAAGCTCCTTGAAAAAGATCTCCTTGTCACGAATCGATTTCGGCGTGCAGGCTTCCCATACCTTAACTGGTGGCAGAATCTTTTCAAGTTCACCGGTATTCATCGATGCAACCTGGGCTTTGCCGATGGCCGAACACCAGACCGGCAATTGTGAACCGACCCGAGAGACAACCCGGACCGCCTGATCGGACTCCACAACATCCAGATAGACAACATTATGGTTGCGAATAACCCCAACGTAGACATTTTCCCGTAACTCTTTGCACAACTTTTCCATCACCGGATGGGCCTGGCGCAAAACCCCCATCTGCCGGATAAAGGTCTGACCCAGTTCCAAACTTTTAATACCTAAACGATAGTTTTCGGTAATCTTATTCTGCTCTATATAGCCTTTCTCCTCAAGTGTTGCCAAGAGCCGAAAAACATTGTTTTTATGAAGTTTGAGACGCTTACTCAACTCCGTCACGCCAAGTTCATCAACATCGCCGCGAAACTCTTCAAGTAGCGTAAGGGCATGAACCACCGCCTGGATAATATAGTTGGACTTCTCTCTCTTGACCATAATACGTGCCCCCATTAGGAATACAATAAACAATAAGCGGGAAATCGACTGACTGCTTCCGGCACAGACAAACAGTGCATTAGCAGAGCTTTGAACAAGCCTGCGATATAGCCCAGCAAAAAGCTTTTGTCAAGAAGTTTATAAGACATAACAAAACATATTTCTAGTCATTTCAGAACAATAAAACATCAACAATCACCTGATAATCTAACGGCAAGAGCAATCGCTGCCTCCATACTGCTGCTATCAGCAATAAATTTATCAGAAATATCAAACGCCGTACCATGGTCGGCAGAAGTTCTGATAAAAGGAAGGCCTAGTGACAGGTTAACACCATCATTAAAATAGAGCATCTTAAAAGGTACCAGACCCTGATCATGATAGAGGGCAACCAAAACCGCATAACAACCGTTTAAGGCCTGATGAAAAAGCACATCAGCCGGCACCGGCCCCTCAACCGGCACTCCAAGATCATGCAATCGGGCCAGAGCCGGTTGCAAAATACGCTCCTCTTCGTCACCAAAAGCTCCCTGCTCTCCGGCGTGAGGATTGAGGGCTGCCAAACCAATAGTTCCAGACAAACCGACCCTCTGCATAAATTCGTACAACATAAGAATCTGCTCCCGGAGCAGATCAGGGGTTAAGACCTCGGGCACTCGGGCCAGCGGCAGATGGGTAGTTGCCAGCAAAACCTTCAAACGCTCACCCCAGAACATCATGCCAACCTTCGGGCTGCCGCTCAACTCACGCAAAAGTTCGGTGTGTCCGGGATAATGGTGGCCGGCCAGGTGCCAGGCATGTTTTGAGATCGGGGCGGTCACCAGGGCTTGACAAATCCCTTT
>JANTGZ010000149.1 GCA_024762675.1 Thermodesulfobacteriota bacterium
GCTCATTTTCCTGGGTTCTTAAAAGGATATTTTCCGAATTATTTAAGGAGGAAGATTTTTCAAGGATGTACTGAATTTTTTGTAAACAGTTACTCAATTGATTACGATCGGCAATAAATTCCATTATTCCCTCTTATAGAAATTAATAAAATATTAACTTAAAATAATTAGTATTAGTAATAAAGTTTGTTAATTTGTTGAAAAGCTACTTAAGTGATTATTTATTCTATTAATTTATTGTTGGAAAGAGTGTTTAATATTTTGTTTATCTTGATGTATTCGTTGTTGATATCTTAATTATTGTTGAAAAGTACTCTTTTAAGGTCTTTTTTTTATATTTCACCAATGGAAATCTACACCTTTTTCACATCAAATTAACCACTATGTAGAGGTAATACTATCTTTTAACTTTTCAACTATTGCGGCTATTTTTCGGTCAAGGGAGATCTCTTTATCTATTTTTTTACAGGCATGCATGACTGTAGCGTGGTCTTTTCCGCCAAATTTATTGCCTATTTCAGGATATGACTCTTCTGTGATGGTTCTTGAGAGATACATGGCTATCTGTCGAGGAAAGACTATATTTTTGGTTTTTTTTCGTGATAGCATATCCTTAGTGCTGATTTTGAAATGGTCGGCAACCACTTTGATAATCTCTTCTATGGTGATATTTATTTCATCCCAGGAGAGTATATTAAGTTCTTCGAGGGTCTTTTTAGCAAAGGCTATATCAATGGTGTCATGCTCGTTGAAGGAGGCGAGCATGGCTATACGGTTTAACGTGCCGATAATACGTCGTATATCAAGATTGGAGAGATGATCGGCAAGAAAGAAGGCGACATCTTTTGTTAGAGGTATATTTTCTTGTTTTGCCTTGGTTATCAGGATGGCGACCAGAGTCTCCTTGTCAGGAGGTTGAATGTCAGCGATTAGACCCATCTGGAAACGGGAGCGCAGACGACTCTCTAGTTTGGGAATGTCATTGGGTAGAAGATCACTAGTCATAACAATCTGTTTCTGGTTTTTTTCCAGAGTATTAAAGGTGTGAAAAAACTCCTCTTCAGTACTATCTTTACCTGCAATAAACTGAATGTCATCAATCAGCAGGATATCAATCTGGCGATATTTATTACGAAACTCAGCCATTTTTTTTTCCATAATGGCGTCGACCATTTCGTTGGTGAAATCTTCAGAGGTGACATAGCAGATATTGATGCCTGGTTTTTGCGCCTTAGCATAGTTGCCAATGGCGTTTAGAAGATGGGTTTTACCCAGTCCCGGGACACTGTAGATGAAGAGGGGATTGTAGCTTGTTCCAGGTTGTTTGGCAACGGCTTGTGCGGCAGCGTGGCAAAATTGGTTGGGCGGCCCAACAACAAAATTCTCAAAGGTGAATTCCGGTTTAAGATTGTCAAAAACAGCCCGCTTCTGTGGACTTGATTCAGCAATATAAGATGTTTTTTTTACAATTGGTTTTTTCTTTTTGCTGATTAAGGTTTTGACAGTTAATGGGGTAGTGTTGATTGAAGAGGCTATTCGCGGGAATATATCAGCATGATTATCCTTAACCCATTCCTTGACAAAGCTATTGGGAAATTCAATTAAAATACTGTTGTCGCCCCGCTTTTTTAGCTCGATATCTTTAAAAAATGATTTAAAATCTCGATCGCTGACCTCGTTCTGGATTTTTTCAAGAATTTGCGACCAGAACCTTTTATCATCCATAATAAATTATTCCCATTGTCAGAGCATGGTTTGCAGCAAGTCTAGAGTTATGTCTTAATTATTTTGTTAATTTGTTGTAAAATTAAATGGTTAAGAGGCTTGAGAAAGGTTGTTTTTTAAACTTTCAGTAATAGCAGAATTGACCGCTTTTGACAACAGCAAAGTTTTACTGTAGAAGGTCAATTTTTATGGTGCTATTTGCTAATTTATGTATATTTAGGCCAGAATATGAATGATTTTAAATTATTAATCATATTTATATCAGCGGTTTCTGCCGATTTTCGCTTTGGTGATGGTTTTTTTAGTAGTTTTCATCCGGTTGTCGGGATCGGAATCCTGATAACCGGGCTGGAAAAACTTCTTTATCCAGCCAAAAAAAATACGAAAAAGGAGTTTTTTGCAGGACTGCTAGTGACTGTAATAGTTGTTTCTATCAGTTACTTTGTGGTGAGATTTACACTTTTTTTAAGTTCAGCTCTGGGGTCGATCTTTTATTACCTTCTTTTTTTCTACCTGACCTATGCTGCTATTGCCTGCGGCGGTCTTGCCCGTGAGGCAAAGAACGTACTGGAAACCATGCAAAAAAGCGGTCTTGTGGAGGCCCGCCTGGCTTTATCAAGGATTGTCGGTCGGGAAACAGATCATTTACAGGAAGATGATATTTATAGGGCGGTGATCGAAACCGTTGCTGAAAACCTTAGTGATGGAGTTATTGCTCCGCTTTTCTATCTTATGCTCGGAGGACTTCCATTAGCGTGGGCTTATAAAGCTGTAAATACATTAGATTCGATGTTGGGTTACAAAGATCCACGCTATCTCTATTTTGGTCGCAGTGCAGCATACCTGGACGATATTGCCAACTATATACCGGCACGTCTAAGCGCCGGACTGATTATTGGGGCAGCTTTTTTTCAAGGTCTTGATTGGCATTCAGGATGGCGAATTCTCTGGCGTGACCGGCGCGCTCATGACAGTCCCAACAGCGGCTATCCGGAGGCGGCGATGGCGGGAATCCTGGGTCTTCGCCTGGGCGGTAATAACAGCTATCATGGGCAGCTTATCAGGAAACCATTTATTGGTGATGCGCTCGAACCGGTTTCGCGGTTACATGTGTTAAGGGCGATTAGTAATCTTTACCTGAGTTCATCTATTTTTGTGGTTTTAATGGTTTTAATCTGGGTTTAATCAGGTTTCATCGGATTAAGGATAATTTAAGTGAAACTAAAAACAACTATGTCGGTTCATGGTGGTGAAGTTTTTCGCCTGGCGGCGGAAGCAGGGATTGACCCTGGAAATATAATAGATTTTTCGGCTAATATCAACCCTTTAGGATTGCCGCCAGGGGTGTGCAAAGTGATGCGGGAGAGCCTTAAAAACCTGGGTCATTACCCAGAAATAGGAGCTGAAAGCCTGCTTACCTGTGTGGCTCGGCGCCATTGTTTAAGTGAAGAAAATATCGTTGTCGGTAATGGTTCAAGCGCTCTTATATATCTGTTGGTTCGTGTTTTAAAACCAGAAAAAGCTTTAATCTGGGCGCCGACCTTTACTGAATATGAACGAGCCTTAAATCAGGTACAAAGTAAGATTGCAAATTTGATGATATGGGATTCGGATAAAACGCTCTCTTTAGAAGAAACTATAAAATCAAGCATCGCCGTGCAACCCGATTTGGTTTTTTTATGTAACCCCAACAATCCAACTGGTACCCTCTGGTCGATTGCGGAGTTGGAACGGATTGTTTCGGCATTTAAGAAAGCCGGAATAACCTGTGTGCTGGATGAGGCTTTTATCGACTTTGTCGGGGCTGAATTTTCTTTCGCTGATCGGGTAGATGAGTTTGATAACCTGATAGTGTTACGTTCGCTGACCAAAATTTATGCCCTGGCCGGATTACGTTGTGGATATTTGCTGAGTGGTCGCTCCCTAAATCGTCTCTTAAGCTGCTTTTTGGAGCCCTGGAGCCTCAACTCTATAGCTATTGAGGCTGCCATTGCAGCTTTAGAGAATGACCATGATTTTATTAAGCAGACGATCTCTTATGTAAAAGAACAGCGTAACTATCTCTATAAAGAGCTACAGGAACTCAGTTTTATTACCCCTTTCCCGGGTCATGCCAACTATCTTTTGGCTAAACTTGAACAGTGTAAAAAGGGAGAGAGTGTGCGCCGATATCTCTTTTCCAAAGATAAAATTCTTGTTCGCCTCTGTGGGGATTATGCCGGGCTTAATCAAAATTATCTACGTTTTGCAGTGAAGGGTAAAGCGGAAAATCGCAGACTGATCAAAACCCTGCAAAGCTATCAATCAATTGAATAGAGGGGTTTGGCTGGTTATCGGCGGTAATTTAAAATAGTGATGGCAGGAGACAGACAACTGATGACTAATTGGTTCCGGCTGTATTGAGTCAGGCTCTACTCTTTTTCTGCATCTTTTTTGAAATGAAACTCAACCCGGCGGTTTTTGGCCCGGTTTTCCGGAGTGTCGTTGGCAACCAGTGGTCGGGTATCGGAATATCCGACCGCCATCAGGCGTTTTGCGGGGATTTTGTATCGGTCTATAAGGTGACGCAAAACAGCCGTCGCACGGGCAGATGATAGTTCCCAGTTTGAGGGGTATAGAGTTGATTTAATTGGGATATTGTCGGAGTGTCCTTCAATTGCCAGCGGGTAGTCGTGCTCTTCGATTAATTTGGCGATTTCGCCAAGAAAATTTTCGAACTCCGGCTTTAATTTAGCTGAGCCACCGTCGAACATAAAGGTGCCATCAACTGTCAAAGTTACGCCATCCTCATTGACCTTGATTTCGGTTTTATCTTCAAGTTCCTGCTCTTCAACGGTTTTTCTGATCCTCTCACCCATCTGCATCATATCGATGGTGCGGTCTTCTTCTTCGGAAAGCTGGACGGTCACCATGGTGTCTGAACGCTCTTCGTAAACACCTGGAGTTTCAACTTGGGTACCGAAAGCATCTTTTACCGAACCCGCCATTTGTCTAAACTTGACAACGTCCATATTGGCAAAGGAGAGCAGGAGGACAAAAAAAGTCATCAGCAGGGTAGCAAGATCAGCGAAAGTTGCCATCCAGGCCGGGGCACCTGCTTCACAAGGAGGGCAATCGCACTCTTCACTCTCTTCTTGAATGTCGTTTTGTTCTTCAGCCATGAGCCTGTATCTTTACTCTTCGTCGGCAGGTTTACGTTGACTTGGTGAGAGGAAGGCTTCAAGTTTACTGCGGACGATGATCGGGTTATCACCTTCTAAAATTGCCAAGACCCCCTGAATCGTAACTTCCATCATTAAGACCTCATCACCCGATTTTCCCGCCAGTTTTTCAGCAATCGGCAGGGCCACAATGTTGGCCAGCAGGGCACCATAAAAAGTTGTCAGCAGGGCAACCGCCATGGCCGGGCCGATGGAACTCGGATCATCCAGGCTCTGGAGCATCTGGACCAGACCGATCAAGGTGCCGATCATACCGTAAGCCGGGGCCATGCCGCCAAGAAATTTAAAAACCGATTGGCCTGAAAGGTGGCGTTGCTTCATAAAGCCAATTTCTGTACGTAAAATTGATCTTACCAGGTTGGGAGCTGTGCCGTCGACTACCAGACGGATACCTTTAGCCAGAAAAGGGTCTTCTATCTCCTCTTTTTCGAGAGCGATAATACTCTCTTTCCGGGCTTTGACGGCAAGATCGACAATTCTCTCAATTACCGTATCAGGAGATTGTTTGGGACTGAAAAAAGCTTTTAAAGCTATCTTTATGGAGCCGATAACTGTGCTTAGAGGAAAGGCGATCATCATCGCCGCAATAGATCCACCGACAACGACCAGCAGAGAGGGGGGGTCGACGAAAGCCCCTAAGCCACTGCCCATTAAAATAGCTGCAAGCACCAGACCGATGCCGGAAACAATGCCAAGTATGGTTGCAATATCCATTTTTTTTACTTCATCTTTTTGGGTTTTAATTTATTAATCTAGTATTGAACTTAGTAAAATCACTGATTGCAAAAGCTTATCGCGCAACTATTTTACCTCGTTGCTCTCGTATAACTACTGATGGGTTCTCCTCTTCAATACGGGTCTCAGCATCCTTTATAGTCAAGTGAATTCCGCTGAAAAGGTGTTTCGTTACGTGCAGATTGCAGTTAACATTGGTTCTTTTAAATTCTTCGATCTGGTTTTCCAATTCATTAAGCTTGGTCAGGGCGGTTTTACGTTTCTGCTCTATATAACTTAATTTACTTTCGACTAATTCTCTCTCTTCCTGCAGACGATGGGCATCATGGCGGGTTGTCTTGCCATCTTCATGCTGCAAGAAAGTGTTAATCTGATCAACGCGTTTCCTAAGTTCATCTAATTCCGTTTCCATCGTGTCAAGCTTTAGATGATGAATATCCAGGTTTTTAGCAAGAAAAGGGTCGCAACCTAAGACTACTTCAGTCGGGGTGGCCCATTTAGCGCCCAGGGTTCCACTGTAAAGGGAGTGTC